>JAYVXK010000844.1:0-4452 GCA_043785265.1 Myxococcales bacterium
CTCGACGCGCCACAATCCCGAGTTCACCATGCTCGAGTTTTATTGGGCGTATTCGACGTACGACAAGCTCATGGACTTCACCGAGTCGATGCTCCGCGCAATCGACACGGAGCTGGCGCACAAGATGCCCGAAGCGCACGCCGAGTGGTCCAAAGCGCGGCCCTTCACTCTCGCCGAACCGTTCGTGCGCATCCCGATGAACGACGCGGTCGCTCATGGCGCAAAGCAAACTGCCATCCCCGCGTGGCAAACTGCGATCGCGAGCAGAGGCGGAATGGGCCTCGTCGAGAGTCTGCGGGCTGACTTCGCCGAGTTCATGAAGGAATGGTCGAAGTCGAGTCCTCGCGCAAAAAAGATCGACTGGTCGAACTTTCGCAAGGGCATGAGCAAGTGCGACAACGACGGCGAGCGCTTGTTTGCTTGCTACGAATATTTGGTCGAGCCCTTTTTGGCCGAGGATTTTCGCAGCAAAGACGGCGCTCACTCACTGCCCGTCTTCGTCAAAGACTACCCATTCGAGACCTCTCCGCTCGCGCGCAAGAACGACGCGCACCCTGAGCTGGTCGATCGATTCGAGCTGTTCGTCAACGGCCGTGAGTTGTGCAACGCCTTCAGCGAGCTGAACGATCCAGACGATCAAGCTGCGCGCTTTCGCGATCAGGTCGAGAAAAAAGATCGCGGCTCGGAAGACACGATGGACTTCGACGAAGACTACGTGTGCGCGCTCGAACACGGCATGCCACCGGCGGCGGGCTTCGGGCTTGGCATCGATCGACTCTGCATGATGCTCACGAGTCAGCCTTCGATCCGCGACGTGATTCTCTTTCCGCTGATGAGACCCTCGAAGTGAAGAAGCGCGCCAAGCCGAGCGAGCCCGCAAAGGCGTCTGACATTCCGCAACCGTGGAGTGTGGGAGAAGCGGTCGGCGTGGGCTGGGGTGGCGTGCGCGCCTTCTTTTTGCGACTCGCGATCGCCCATCTTTTGCCTGCGGTCGGGACGTTCGGTTGCTCCATCCTTGGCACCTATCTCGCGCGCGTCTGGCTGACAGGCGTTCCGATGGAGAACCCCAAGACGACGCGCATGCTCTACAGCATCGGCATCGCCATTGGGCTCACGCCGATTCCGATCGCCCTCTTGATGGGCGGACTGTGCATGATGCGAATCTCGGCGGCGCGCGGAGAGAAACCAAGTCTCGGCGCGCTCGTGCGTGGCGTCGTCTACGCGCCGAAGATGCTCGTCTACTTGCTGCTGCAGGTGTTGCTCGTGCTCACGCCGACATTCGGCATCTTCTATCTCGGGTTCGTCCTCACCCCGTATTTCATGGTCGATCGTCGCCTCGGACTCTGGGCCGCGTTGGGCGCAAGTTGGCGAGCGACACGCGGACACAAGGGCGGTCTCTGGCTCTACCAGCTCTCGCTCGCTCCCACGCGTCTGGCCGCTGCCGCCACATTCGGTATCGCGAACATCGTCGTCGAGCCGCTCTACGGCACTGGACTCGCCTATGCGTACACCCGACTCGCCGGGCAAACACCGCTCGAGCCTTTTCCACCAGAGTTTGGCAGGCGCAGTCTCAACATGCTCTTGCGCGCGACTCTTGGTGTGTCCGCAGTCGCCTTCGCGGGCGCGGTCTATTGGGTGATGCGACTGCCACCTGTGCGCGGCTCCGCGTGGACGCTCACCGATGCGCTCGTGCGCGTGAACGCAGTCATCCTCGGGACGACCACGACCATCGCATTGCTCGCCACGCTCTTGCCTTGGCTGCTCGATCGCCTGGAGGGTCGCACCTTCACGATGTTCGTCGCGGCACGTCACGTGCGCTCACAAAAGAGCGGATTTTTGACGGTGATTAGCATCCTTTCGATTTGCGGCGTGGCGCTCTCTTCGATGGCGCTCTTCACTGTGATCAGTGTGATGGGCGGCTTCAGTCAAGATCTCAAGCGCAAGATCCTCGGCAACAACGCTCACATCGTCATCGACACTGTTTCGCAAAAACCGTTCGAGAACTCCGCGGAGGTGCTCGACAGAGTGCGCAATCTCCCAGGAGTGGCGGGCGCGACACCTGTCGTCCAAGGCGAAGTGATGATGGCGAGCGCATCGAATCTCGCGGGCGTGATCGTCAAAGGGGTCGATCCCAGGACCATCGGCAATGTGATCGATCTGCCTCGGAACATCGAAGTCGGTCAGTTCGACTACCTCGATCATGCGGAGAGGCTGACGCAATTGCCGTCCACCGAGGTCATCTGCATCGGGCCAGGCGGCGAGCAATACACCAAAGGCGCAGAGCTTTCGTTCCTCAATGACGACCTCGATCCGGTCGTGCGCGCGGCGGTCAACACGGCTCCACCTTATCGGCCGGGCATCATCATCGGTCGTGAACTCGGCAAGACGCTGCACGTGTGCGTAGGCGACGAGGTGACTCTGGTGTCTCCGCTCGGAGACCTCGGGCCTGTTGGCGTGATGCCACGCACCAAAAAGTTTCGCGTCGCGGGCATCTTCTACAGCGGCATGTACGAGTACGACGCGAGTCACGTCTACACGACGATCGATGTCGCGCAGGATTACTTTTCAGCGCCGAACAAGATCAGCGCGATCGATGTTCGCGTCGACGACGGCGAACGCGCCGATCAACTCACACCCGACGTGACCAACGCAGTCGCTCGCCCCGACCTGCGTGTCCGCGACTGGCGCGAGATGAACAAGAATCTCTTTTCTGCGCTCAAACTCGAGCGCCTCGCGACGTTCATCATTTTGTCGATCGCCATCATGGTGGCTAGTTTCTGCATCATTTGCACGTTGCTGCTCATGGTGACGGAGAAGGGAAAAGAGATCGCCATTCTCAAAGCCATCGGCGCGAGCGACGGGGCGATTCTCAAGACCTTCATGACGGAAGGGATGATCATCGGCGCGATCGGGACGACCTTCGGAGGCGCAACCGGGCTCGCTCTCTGCGCAGGATTGTCGTCGTTCGGACTGCGACTCAATCCGGACATTTATTACATCGACAAGTTGCCCATTCAGGTGAGCGGCTGGGATTTTTTGGCCGTGCTCGGAGCTGCGTTCTTGATCTGCACGCTCGCGACCATCTATCCAGCGTATGCGGCATCGCGTCTGCGACCAGTCGACGGCCTCCGCTACGAGTGAGCCCATGAAGATTCTCAATCTCGCTGAGCTCGAGGCGAAGGCGAGGGTCGTGCTCGCGAAGAACGCGTTCGACTACTACGCGAGCGGTTCAGACGACGAGATCGCTCTTGCCAACAACCGCAAAGCATTCGAGCGCATCTCGCTTCATCATCGCGTGCTCGTGGACGTGAGTCAGCGGAGCATGAAAACCACAGTGCTCGGTCATCCGGTCGCGATGCCTGTGATCGTTGCGCCTACTGCTTTTCACAAGATGGCATGCGACGACGGTGAACTCGCTACAGCGCGTGCGGCAAGTGCTTCGGGCACCATCATGACGTTGTCGTCACTGTCCAACACCGACGTGGAGTTGGTGGCCGCAGCAAGCACAAACCCGCTATTTTTTCAGCTCTACGTCTACAAGGATCGCGGCGCGACCGAAGCGCTCGTGCGACGAGTAGAGGCCGCTGGATGCCAAGCGCTCGTGCTGACTGTGGATGCTCCGTTGCTCGGTCGTCGCGAGCGGGATGTGGTCAACGCGTTCTGTCTGCCCGACGGCTTGTACGTGAAGAATCTACTCGCGGCGGGGTACGGCGAGCTGGGTAAACAAACTTTCGAGAGCGGACTCGCGGCGTACTTCGCTCAGCTGATTGATCCTGCGCTCTCGTGGAAGGATCTCGATTGGCTTCGCTCCATCACCAAGTTGCCTGTCGTCGTCAAAGGCATCGTCCGCGCCGACGACGCGGAGCGTGCGCGTGACCATGGTGCGAGCGCGATCGTGGTGTCGAATCATGGCGGCCGACAGCTCGACGCCTCACCGGCGACCATCGATGCGTTGCCGCGCGTGACCGATCGCGTGGGCACGAGCATCGAAGTGTGGATGGACGGCGGCGTGCGACGAGGTGTCGATGTGCTCAAGGCGCTCGCGTACGGCGCTCGCGTGGTGTTGCTGGGCAGGCCTATTTTGTGGGGTTTGGCGCTCGAAGGCGAACGAGGGGCGCGTGCCGTGCTCGACGCCATGGCACGCGAGATCGATCTGGCGATGGCGCTCGCTGGTTGCGCAGACGTCGCTTCGATCACACGGGATCTGGTGGAACCGTAGGCGTTCTTCGTCCGGCGATCGCTTGCGCGGTCACAGACGCGAGGATCACACTGCCCCCGAGCACCGCCCACTTCGATGGCACCTCTCTCTTTACGAGAGCGACCCAGAGTGGATTGAGTACAGCCTCGATCGTCGCAAGCAGGGTGGAGCGCAGCGCGGGGATTTTTCCGACGGCTGCCCCGTAGAGCCAATACGCAATTCCAATTTGCACGACACCGAGCGCAGCGACCGCG
>JAYVXK010000845.1:0-4450 GCA_043785265.1 Myxococcales bacterium
CCTGTGGTTGTCTTGCTCGGCGCGTCGGGGAAGGTTGCGTGAGGAGCCGTGGGTGCGCTCGGGGCGGCGCCAAGGACGAGCTTGGGTCGTGTCCCGTCAACCACACGCCCCTCGATTCTCACCCACGGGTAACCATCGAGTCCATGCACGATCTTCCCGCATTTTGCTGATTTTCGCGTTCGGCACGAACCTCGCTCCATGCGTCAGGATGGGCAACGGTCGCTGGAAACTGGATCGACACCACCTCTCGGCGGTACTACAAACTGGCCATCGCCGCAGTCTCGCCATGAAAACCCGACCGTTTTTACTCCTCGCCTCGCTGATCGGCGCCGCAACCTTCGCGGGTTGCAGCGAGCCGAAAGTCGAAGACAAGGGCCAGCCTGGTGTCAGTGACGCGCAAACACACGTGAGCACAGCCGTGAACGACGCAGGCGAGACCGTGGCCATCGATGCAGGTCCGACGGTGACCATCGGCGCTCTCTTCATGCAAACGCCGATCATGAGTGAGATGGACTGGCCGACCAAGGCGGACGACGACACGCAAAAACGCCGCCGCAAAAAGGGCGAGGACGACAAGAAGAGTACCGTCAAACGCATTGGTTATTTACGGCAGGGCGGCTTGGCAGCGGCCTTTCCGGATCCTCACAAAACGAAAAACTGCGAAGAGGGTTGGTACGAACTCGTCGCGGGCGGTTTCGTTTGCGGCAAGTATGCCACGCTCGACATGAATCACCCGCGTATCAAGACGGCACCTCATGCGCCGTTCACCGATCAAGCGCTGCCGTATCAGTACGCGAGCAACTTGGCGAACGGCACGCCGCTCTATCGCACGGTGCCGAGCAAAGACGATCGCCTCAAGTACGAGCCTTGGTATCAAAAGAAGACCAAGCCCAAGATCGAAGAAGACAATCCCTACGACCCCGTGTTCGTGTCGACTGATCCTGCGCCAACGAGCACTGTCGTCGCATCCGCGGACGATCCGATGGGTCTCGGTGTGGACGATTTGGACTCGGGAATCCCGTGGTATTTGCGCGATTGGGACGGCGGCAAACCGCAAGTCACTCTCGACGATCTCCGAGGCGAAGGACCGATCGTGCGTCGCATGGTCAAGGGTTTCTATGTCGCGCTCGACAAGGATCTCGAAGACGAACACAAAGTGAAGTGGTGGAAGACGACCGCGAGCTTCATCGCTCCCTTCGACCGGATGTACATCGCGAAGCCACTGACTGACTTCCACGGGGTGTGGCTCAACACAGACAACGCGCCGGGTTTTCCTGGACCGGTCGCACAAGACGCTGGCTTGATGCCGCCCTACTGGGTCGATCATCCGCCGACTCACTTGCCGATGGCGTTCGTCTCGTGGCGTGGCTCTCACAAATACACGCTCAGTGAGGATCACAAAAAGGCGACCGCAGTGCCGGATACGAGCATCTCGCGTTACACGCCGATCCAACTCACTGGGAGCAAAGAGACGCTGGGCTGGGTCATTTATCATGAACTCGAAGATGGCTCGTGGATGCGCGGCAGCGATCTCACCGTGATGGAGCCCGGCCCCGCGCCGACGGATCTCGCGCCGAACGAGAAGTGGATCGACGTGAACCTCACCAACCAATCGCTCGTCGCTTTTGTCGGCGACAAAGCCGTCTACGCCACACTCGTATCGACCGGTCGCAAAGACAAGGTCAACAAAGAGAAGAACCACGAGACACCACCAGGCAGTTTCCGCATTCGCGAGAAGCACATCGCTTCGACGATGGATGGTGATGTCGCGACTGACGGTCCCTACTCGATCGAAGACGTGCCGTGGATCATGTACTTCAACATGAGTTACGCACTGCACGGCGCCTTCTGGCACAACAACTTTGGCCACCAACAGAGCCACGGCTGCGTCAATCTCGCGCCGAACGACGCTCACGCGCTCTTTGGTTGGACCGAACCCAAGTTGCCCGAGGGTTGGCATGGCGTCTGGGCGACCGACGAACATCCTGGCACACGCGTTATCGTGCACGGCGATTCGCTCCCCAAATAGCGTCGAGCGGCTATGCTGAGCGCATGCGCTCTTTCGTTCTCGTGATCGCGTGGGGCATGATCGGCTGCGGGAATGCGGACAAATCGACGTTTGGCGACTTGCCAGACAGCGGCGACCCGTTCGCCAAACAAGACAGCGGCAATCCGTCGTTTGGAGAAGGCGGCACCGACGGCGGTCCCATCACACCAGGATGCACCGACGCCGCGAAGCTCGTCTATCTCGTGACCGCGCAGAACGAACTCTACAGTTTTGATCCTGGCACCCTCGCGCTGAAAAAAATCGGCACACTCGACTGCAATACGGGCGGACTCGTCACGCCAAACTCGATGGCGGTCGATCGCAACGCCAAGGGCTATGTGAACATGAGCGACGGCTCGCTGTTCACCGTGGACACATCGAACGCCCACTGCACGGCGACGACCTATCAAGACGGTCAAACAGGTCGACGCATTCGCGGCATGGGCTTCTCGAGTGACACGAGCGGTGGCACGGCCGAGTCTCTCTATACGTGCACGGCGGATCCACTCGGTGTGGGAGGAATGGGCCTCGCGAAAGTCGATTTGCCTTCGTACAATCTGCTTCCGATCGGTGACTACACGAACGGCCTCAAAGGCGCCGAATGCGAACTCACCGGCACGGGTGATGCGCGCCTCTTCGGGTTCTTTGCGCTCCTCAAACCAGCAAAATTGGCTGAGATCACGAAGTCGAGTGGCGCGACGACGAGTCCGCAACCGTTGGGCAATGTGCCAACCTCCAACTCGTATGCGTTCTCTTTTTGGGGCGGCGACTTTTGGTTTTACACGGCCACCGGACTCAACCCGAGCGAAGTCAGGCGTCTTCGTTACTCGACGGACAAGTCTGTTTCGGTCGTCGTCCCCGACACGGGGATGACGATCGTCGGTGCGGGCGTGTCGACATGCGCGCCAACCATTGCGCCCAACTGAGAGAGTTGTCAGATTGCAGCCCATGCAGGGTTTTTTCCAAGCGATGGGCGGACAGCCGCCACACCTCGGCATCGGCGAACTTCCCATTCACTCGGGACCTGCCAACCACTGGCGAGGCCTAGAAAGCGTGGGCGGCTGGTTGCACTTGACCAATCAACGGTTGCTCTTCACGCCGCACGCTGTCGGTTTTCAGACGGCGCCGTCGTCGATTCCGCTGTTCGACATCGCGAGTGTCGAGCCGAGTGCGTCGATGTGGATCATCCCCAATCAGATCGTCGTAGTGACTCGCTCGGGCGCGCGCGAGAAGTTCGTGGTGCAGGCCCGCGAGCAATGGGTGGGGATGATCCGCACCCACCTCCAGCACTCGCCATACGGTCGCTGACGCACACTCGATCGCTTGCGTGCTTGACTCACGGCGATTGGTCGACAATGAAGGGCGTTGCGGGTCTGCGCGCTCGAACAATTGGAGTGCAGACTCAAACCGACAGCCGCTTTATGGATCAACTGACTGCTACTTTGGATCGTGGGTGGGACCTCGCGCAGCGCGGAGATTCTGCGGGCGCCGTGGCTTGCGCAAAGCACGCCTTCGAGCTCGATCCCCAATCGCCCGAGGTGCACAACCTGCTCGGCTTTTCGGCGGCTCTCGCTGGCGAGCCCGACGAAGCGCTCGAGCACTATCGCCAAGCCATCGCGCTCGATGACACCTATCTCGAAGCGATGCTCAACGCCGCCGAGGTGCTCATGCATCCTCTCGGCGAATGGGACGACGCCGTGGCCATGTGCGACGACGCATACAACCTCGCGCAGACCGACGAAGAACTCGCTGACTGCATTTTACTCAAGGTCGATGCGCTGATGAGCAAAGGTGACATGGAGGAGGCGGGGCGCGCGATGAAGTTGATTCCGGAAGGACCGTTCGAGAGTTCGAACTATGTGTTTTTGATTGGGCGCGCTTACTACGAACTCGGCGACATCGACCGCGCCGGCCCTCTCATCGAAGAGGCCGCCAAGAAGGACCCCGCGCACGCAGACGCCCAATATTATCTAGGGCTGATTCGCGACGAGCGTGGAGACGCACGCGGCGCAACCGAAGCTTTTTTGCGGGCGCGCGCGATCGACAACGGCCGCGAAGCACCTCCGTGGGCGCCTTCACCAGAGGCGTTTGGGACACTGCTCGAGGGAGTCATTCGCAAGCTCGACGCGCTTCTCGCGCGATACATTCGCGAGGCAGAGGTCTTCGTCGTCGATGTGCCTGGAGCAGAACTCGTGGTGGATGGAGTCGACCCTCGCGCGTTGATGATCCTCGACGCTCCACACGCAGACCGGCACGGACGAAGCCCGTGGGGAGAAGAGACCGTCGAGACCATGCGGTGTCGCATCTTCGTTTATCAACGCAATGTCGAGCGGGCAGCAGGCAGCATCGACAATCTCGAACAAGAGTTGTTGCACGCGCTCGAGCGCGAAGTCACCGCGGTCT
>JAYVXK010000846.1:0-4434 GCA_043785265.1 Myxococcales bacterium
AAGTACTTGGAGATGACGATGTCTGTCGCGAGTTGGCTCCAATCAGAAGGAATCTCGGCGCCCTCCATCTTGAAGACGATCGAACCATCAGGATTCGTGATGATGCTGGCGCGCCGCTCGTACACGAGTGGCTTACCGTTCGGACCCGGTGCACCAGCCACGAGCGGATCGACGCCTGGCTTGGTGTTGACGCGCAACATGGTGACACCTGGGCCTCGACGCGCGGGCTTGGTCGCCGTGGGCGCTTGCTCGGTCACGTCTCTCGACGCCTGAGTCTGCGCTCGACGACTGTCCTTCTGGTGTTGACCACGCCGCGTAGCGGACGTGCCGTCCTTCTTGGAGAGGACGGTGTTCTTCTTTGCTGCTTGCGTCACGTGTCCGTTCGATTGTGCCATGGTTCGCCTCCGCGTTGTCCGCTGCGCTTCTTCACGACGCTGCTGACTATTCATTCACCACCGCGACCAACAACCGCTCATGCGGAGTCGCGGACAAAAGCCATCCCGTCGGCCCTGACGCCCTGCGTCACGGTCGCATCCACCCAATTCTCCAAGTCCCCCAAGCACGCCGTCACCAACGAAAACGACAAGAAAGTTGCACCGCTGATTCTGTTGCCATGTCGATGGCAGACGCTCCGTCGGATCAGGAGCGCGTGTGTTCAGGTCAGAGGCTCAGTCCCACCACGAGATGAATGAACATCTCGCGCTCGCTCAAAAGCGAGAACGGTCATATAACCCCAAGATGTAGCGGTTGGCAACCATTCTTCAACACAAAATGTTGTGGGCACGGCTTGTCGGCCGATCGCGTCGGTCCACATGAACTAACTGCGCGAAAGCCTTTGCGCCACTGAACCCGCGCACACGAAGTGCACAGGGGTTCCCCTAGGTTGTTCAGGTGTTGTCCACAGGTCAAACGGGCGGGCGGGGACTGGCGACCGGACGGGAGACGGGGATGGCAACCGGGACCGTCGCCCAACTACTCGAGCGCAGCCGTCGGATCTGCGGCGATGGTCTTGATGGTTTTGAAATCCTGCTGAGGGTCCACGACCAAGACCTCACCAAAGTGAGCGAGTTTTGGCCCCAAGACGTCTGCGTCGCCAGACACAATCACGAGCACCTTGTCGCTCGCGTAGAGCTTCTTCGCAGCAGCGACGGCTTTGCTGTTGTCGACCGCTCGAACCTGCGCTCGATACGCGTCCCAATAACCGTCCGGCAAACCCATGGCGGTTTGCGCGACCACCAAGTCGGCCACGGCACCAATGGTCTCCATCCGCACGGCGAAGATGTCGCTCAGGTAACGCGTGGCGGAGGCTACTTCGGAGTCGTCGATTGGTTGATTGGCAATCTTGTCGTAGTTGTCCAAAATCCCCTGTACGGCCAACCCTGTTTTCTTGGTCTCCGTGCCCGCGTAAGCCATCAACGGTTGTCCGCCGTGACCAAGTTCGATGATCGACGAGCGCGTGTTGTACGCGAGCGACCGTTGCTCGCGAACGTCCATGAACAGTCGGCTCGCGACCCCGCCGCCAAGGATCTGATTGGCGACCCTCAAATCAGGCCAATCCGCGGACTTTCGCTCAGGCGCCAAGCTCACGATGAAGACGTCACTCTGCACACTGCCGGGACGCGCAGCCAACACCACGCGACGCTTCGCGACAGGCATGGGCGCTGGGAACTCCACTTTCGGCACCTCGCCTCCCTTGAGAGATCCAAAGTGCTTGTCTGCTAGTTGATTGGCAGTTGCCGAATCGATGTCGCCGCCCAAAACGAGATTCATGTTCTTGGGGACGAAGAATTTTCGATGAAATTCGGCAATCGCAGCATGCGTCACGCGGCCAATTTCAGGCGCGGTTGCGTCGTAGGTCGCATACGGACTGGTCGTCGGATAGATCTCGCGGAACATCAAGCGCGTCGCTGCCCACTGACCACTAGAGCGGGCGTGCTCCAGGGCTTCGTCCGACAACCGCGACTTCAGATTGGCAAGTTCACGGTCGTCGAATCGTGGCGAGCCAACGACTTGAGCGAGCAAGCCGAGCGCTTCGTCGAGATGAGTCTTTACGACGGCTAGACCAATGACTGTGCGATCAAAGTCGGTATCGACCGACAAGCTCGCGCCAAGCGACTCGATGCGTTCGGCGAGTTGCGATCCACTGAGCGCGCGTGTTCCGCCGTCTTTTAGCATCTCCGCGGTGATCGTCGCGAGCGCAGGACCGCCGTAACTCATGCCTGCGCCGATGAGGATGCGCACATGCACGAGCGGAAGCGAATGGGCTTCGACGATCTCGATTCCCATTCCATTGGCGAGCGACTTGCGCGACACCGCAGGGAACGGCGATGGCTTGCTCGCGCTCGACGTTGGGGGTGATTGCTTGTGCCCAGGACCGCCGCTCGTTGCGATTTTGGTCGTGTCGCGAACGGGGATGTCTGCGTGCTGTGGCCCAATGCTCGCGTTGCCACCACCGCATGCGGCGATCAGACCGGTGCAAAAAAGCCCTAAAACCTGGGTTTTCATGGCGAGCCTCACTTTTTCCCCGCTGGGGGTTTTGCGACCGGCGTCTCCATGGGTTTCACCTCGATACGATTGCGTCGACTGGCAACTAGATACTTGGCAGTCGCTTTTTTGATGTCGTCTTTGGTCACCGCTTGATACTTCGCCAGCTCGCTCTTGAGCAGAGTTGCGTCTCCCCAGTAGAGTTCGAACTCTGCGAGGCGCTGGGCGCGGCCGATGTTGGTTTGCAGGCCGAGCAAGAAGTGCGTCTCGAGGCGCGTCTTGAGTTTGGCCATCTCGGCATCGCTTGGCGCGGTTTGCGCGAGGCGCGCGAGCTCTTCGTCGATCGCTCGCTCCACATTGGCGAGCGTGGCGGTGGACGACAATTTCGCGCTGATTTCTAGGTAATCCGGGCCGCGATGGTCGCTCGTGTCCGCGTCGATATCGACGCACCAGGCGCGATCTCGCACGAGGTTTTTGTACAGACGCGAACTCTCGCCGTCCGAGAGCAGCATCGCCGCGAGCTCGAGGGCGTAGTGGTCTTTGTCGCGCGCAGGAGGGATCGCCCACCCCTCGATCACCGCGGGCAACTTTGCGTGCTCGTCGACCTCGACTTTGTCGCGGGCTTTGGTCTGCTCGGGCATCGTCCCCGGCTCGTACTTGGGAATCGCCGATTGAGGCTTAGCGTCACCGAAGTATTTCTGTACGAGCTGCGCCGCCTCGTCCGGATCAAAGTCACCCGAGATCGAAACGACCGCATTATTGGGCGCATAATAGGCATCGTGAAACGCACGCACCCACTCGAGCTGGGCCGCGTCGAGATCGGCCATGGTGCCAATCGCAGGGTGCTCGTAAGGCCAATACCCCTGAAAGACCATCGACTGCAGACGCAGTTCGCTTGGCACATAAGGCTGATTGGACACCCGCATGCGAAATTCTTCTTCGACCACCTTGCGCTGGTTTTCGAAGTTGAATTGATTGATGTCGAGCGTCTTCATGCGGTCGGCCTCTAGCCAAATCGCCAAAGCCAGCTCGGACTGCGGGAGCATCTCGAAGTAGTTGGTGCGATCCTCGCTCGTGGAGCCGTTCAACGTGCCGCCGTGACTCGTCACCAGCTTGAAGTGGTCACCGCGTGAAATATTCTGCGAGCCCTGAAACATCATGTGTTCGAACAAATGCGCGAAGCCCGAGTGCCCGCGTTCTTCGTTGCGACCGCCAACGTCGTACACGACGTCCACTGCGATCGTCGGCGAGACATGATCTGGTGCGAGCACCACGCGTAGTCCGTTGTCGAGCTTGCTCCGACGAATGTCGAGCTGAATCGATGGAGTGCTTGGAGGAGCAGGCTCTGCAGACACCGCTGGTTTTCCGCTAGGAACAGCTGGTTTTGCAGGCTGCGCTGGCTTGTTGTCAGCGAGCGAGGCGAGGGGGATCGCGAGACCTAGGACCGTCAGCACAGCAAGTCGGCGCTTCATGATTCGCGTTTATCGCACGTGCCGCCGCGGCAGGGTAGCCGTCACTTCGCTTTGACGTGCGTATCGAGAAAGCGGCCTGCGGCTTCGTACCAAGCCTCGATGTTGCGCGGCTTGCTGATCCAATGATTTTCGTCGGGGAAGATCATCAGCTCGCTCTCGACGCCGAGATCTTGTAGCGCGTCGAACAGCAAGAGCGCCTCGTGCACGGGCACGCGATAGTCCTTCTCGCCATGGATGATGAGCGTCGGAGTTTTCCAGTTCTTCACGAACCGATGTGGCGAATGTCGATTGAGCGCTTCGAGATTGGCGCGTGGATTGGCGTCGAGATCCAGCTGAAAATAAGCCGGATAGTCGGTGGCGCCCGCGAATGCTTCAAAGTGATAGATGCTCGCGTGAGTCACCAGCGCCAAAAAGCGCGTCGTGTGTCCGCCGATCCAATTGGACATGTAGCCGCCGAACGAGCCGCCCATCGCCGCCA
>JAYVXK010000847.1:0-4433 GCA_043785265.1 Myxococcales bacterium
AAGGCCAAAGACGCGTTCGACAAACTGCAACGCGACTATCCGAAGAGCGATGCCGCCAGGCGCGCTCCTCACACGGAGACTCCATGAGGCACTTTTTGCCACGCCCCTATGTGTTGTTGCCCATCGCGATCTTGCCGTCGCTTGCGTTCGCGCAAGCGCACGTGGCCGATCCTGGGGCTCCAGCAGTCAACACCTACGTACCAGGAGCAGTCGCTCCGCCGCCTCCCGGCACGCCCATCGGCGGTGGCAACAACACCTCCTCGTCATCACAACCCATCCAAGGCAACAAGGAAGACACCTTCGACTTGGGTCCAAAGAGCGGCAGCGGCGGGTCGGTCTATGGCAATCCCAATGGCACGGCGTATCTCGACGGCAGCGAGGGATACGGCGACAGCGGCAATGGCGGCGATTCGATTCACCTCGGCGAAATAAGCCTTCCAGACCCCTATGTGGTTCGCAAAGGCGACACGCTCTGGGGCATTTGCGACACGTACTTTCACAATCCGTATCAGTGGCCTCGGGTGTGGTCGTTCAATCCACAACTGCAAAATCCCCACTGGATATATCCCGGTGATTTGATTCGTCTGCGCAAGGGCGCCAACGGGCAATCGGCGAATCCAAGTGTCCCCGTGTCCAGCGGCGATGGCAATTCGTTCGTCGATCGGCGCCGACAAGTGGTGCCGCAAACGATCTTTTTGCGCGACGTTGGTTTCATCGACGACGATCAAAAGGACGATTGGGGAGAGATCACAGGCGCGTCAGTCGACAAGATGTTTTTGACCGACACCGACGAGGTCTATCTGCGAATTGGACCTGGCCACGAAGTGCACGTCGGCCAGGAACTGACTATTTTTAGGCCTATTCGTAGCGTAGCTGACGGCAAGCTCGTGCAGATTCAAGGCACGATTCGCGTCGACGAATGGGATCCATCGACTCGCATCGCACGCGGTGCGATCTCCGAAACACTCGATGTGGTCGAACGAGGAGCACGCATCGGACCTGTCGGTCGCCGGTTTGATGTCGTCCCGCCTGCGCGCAACGACAAAGACGTCGTCGCGAATGTGCTGGCGAGTGTTTATCCACACAATTTTTATGGACAGAACCAAGTCGTCTTCATCGACAAGGGCGCACTCGACGGATTGAAAGCCGGCAATCGGTTGTTCGTGATTCGCCGCGGAGACGCGTGGCACAAGAGTCTCGCATCCGACGTGGCAGGCAATCGCATCGCGCTGGAGAGCGACTCGCCCGCTTCCATCGAACGCGTGCCAGGTCCACCAAGTGACACAAAATTGCCGGAAGAAGTACTCGGCGAGCTGAGAGTGCTGACGACGCGGCCTCACTCGAGCGCATGCTTGGTCACTCAATCACGCAGCGAAATCGAACTCGGCGACGACGCCGTCGCGCGCAAAGGCTACTGACTCGCTCGCGCGATCATCACGGCAACACTTCGCCGTTTTTGTAGTTGCCCATGAGCAGCTGAACTTCTGGCGGCAAGAGCAACGAATCCCACGTGTCTTGTTCGACGCGACCGTCGAGTAGCAATCCCATGTGAAGGTGAGGCACGCCATTGGCGACACCCGAAACGCCGATGCGCTCTCCGCCCTCGACGTGTCTGCGATTGACGTCGCCTTCGTGCTGCACGTTCTCGAGCGCCGACAGGTGCGTGTAATATGCATGCGTGACCAGGTGACCCTTCCATGGGATGGGCTCGTCGAACTGGATGCGCACGCTGTTGGGTGTGTCGTGGCCGTACTTCCAAAGAGTGTGACCATGCTCGGAGTAGTCGAGCGTGCCCGCCGCGATCGCGTAGACAGGCTGAAATCGAGCTGAAATGTCGACTCCCGTGTCACCCATCCAGCCGCCGACAGAGCCACCGGGGAGAGGGCTGAAGAGTTTGGAATTGCGCAGCGTCTTCGAGTGCGGCTTCGGCGGTCCGGCGTCGACCACGACGATCGGCGCGACACCGTCCCCGCTCCCGGCCTCGACTTGCGCGATGAGCGGCGGTTCGACGGAGGTCGCCGAAGCGCTGACGACAGGCGCGAACACTGTCTTCACTTGGATGGATGTTTGAGCCACCTGCGCCGAGGCGCAAGACGCAACCACGAGGAGGACGAAGACTTTACGCACGGGTCTTTTGGACGCAGCAACAAGAAAAAGCTTGGGCGATCTCTCGAGTCAGTCGTATCGCTCGGAATGCACTTGCTCGCGAGGAACGGTCATCTCTTTGCGAAGCACCTCTCTCACGGCGCTCACCATGCGTTCGAGACCGCAGATGTATGCGTGCGGAGCGCCTCTCTCGAGTCGCGCCATCTCTTCCCAGAGCGAGCGCACGTGGGTCTGGACGTAGCCGCGCAAACCCTGCCAATCAGCCGCCCCGCGCGATAGTGTATAAAACACACGAACGTGGTCGTGAGCTTTTGCGAGGGCGTCGAATTCGTCGCGATAGAGCAGGTCTACTTCGGTACGCACACCCAGTATCAACCAGAGCGGTCGGTCTTCGCCCTTGGCGAGGGCGTCTTTGAGCATGCTCCGCAAAGGCGTGACGCCGGTGCCCGTGCCGACGAAGAGCGATGGACCGGTCTTCTCGGCAGGGCGGGTGAAGAAGCCTTGTGGGCCGGTGACACGCACGATCGCGCCTGGTTCGATCGCATGCAAATACGTCGAGCCTGGACCGCTCTCTACGCGCGTCACGGCGATCTGAAAACGGGCCGTACCGTCGGGCGCTGACGCGATCGAATAGGACCGCCGCAGCAACTCGGTCATCGGCAAATCGAGACTCACCCATTGCCCCGCTTGAAACGCCAAAGGCGCGGAATCGCATCGCTCGAATGTGAGTTCGCGCACGCCAGGTGACAGTGACCGAGCTGCGCGGAGCGTGGCATCGAACGAAGGCGGAAGGGGCATCGATTACCTTTTGGGCAGCGCTTCTGTGCGATAAGCGAACGCTGCTTTTACGCGTGAAAGCGATCTGAGAGCGTGGTCCATGCGCAAGAGCGCGTCGAGAAAGTTCGTGGTGGACAGCAAACGCTCGCGTGCGAGCGGCAACAGTGATTCGATCGATCGCGTGGCGTCGTCGGCGTGAAAAACCGCGCCAGGCATGAGCGCAATTTCGGCGGACACATTTTCGTTCAAGACACCCACGACTCGACCATCGACGAATCCATTCGCGGTCGCGAGCGCGTCTTTCACTCCCGCATCGGGAGCATCGATCAAGAACTCCGCGCCGCTCCACGCATCCACGAGCAAGAAGCCGCGCGCTTCGTTGCGAACACGAAAAAGGCCCCGATGAGCGCGTTCGAGAGGCGTTACATAGGCGCGATCGGCTGGGCCGAGGTTTGGCGAGATGGCGCGCGCGAGACCTTGGCAAGAGAGAGCGTCATCGAGAAACGCAGAGCTTCGCACGTCGAACCAGGCGTCGTCGGGGCCAAAAGCGCCGGTCCGATCTTCGAACGCACGCTTGAGCTCTGCGACGCGCTCGGACTGGCTCGGCGCGCCCACTTGCTTGTGCATGGCTTGCAAAGCGGAAGACAGCATCCTCGTGCCTCGGTATAGTCGAGGCATAGCGACGGATGCAAAACCGCGTTTTTTTCCCGCAAGCGGCGTTCGATCAGTGGCTGGTCGATGGCGCAGTCGACCTGTCCGGCAACGAACTCACGATCATCGCGGAGGGTCGTAAGTATCGCATCGCAGAGGCCGTGCGGGTGTTGCGCGAAGCAGCGAGTCAACCGGATCAGAATGATCTGGTCGGCAAAGTGAAGAGCAAGATGTTCCTCGAAGCGCTCGGCGCGGAGATTCTCGAGGGCTCGATGATCATCGGCGACAACGCGTACGACGTCGTCGGAGGCTGGCTCGGCGCGCCGAACATTCCCTTCGAAGAACACAAGCGCACGCGCAGCAGCGGAGACTTCGGCGCAGAAGAAGCGAGCACGGACGAAGATCTGCTCGCGCGCTTTTTACTCAAAAATCTCTAAAGAGCGTATGCAGCAACGAACGCTGGCGACGGAACAGTCGTGAGACCGCCGAGCGCTGTGAGTCCTCCGGTGTTCGGTTCGACCGAGAATACGCGGACCGAATTCGTCGCTTGATTGCCGACCGTCATGAGGCGTCCACTTGCGTCGAGGCTGAAATGTCGAGGGGTCTTGCCGCCTGTCTTGTTCCACGCGAGCGGCGTCAGCTTCGCTTGGTCGTCCGAACCAAGCGTGACGATGCTGTCGTCCCCGCGATTGGACACGTAGACGAACTTGCCTGACGGTGCGACTGCGATCTCTGCGACTGCACCCGACGGTCCGCCGTCTGGCAGGGTCGAGACGGTTTGCAGAACGGTGAATGCACCCGCGAGTGCGTCATAAGCCAACGACGTGACCGAGTTGCCGATCTCATTGGAGACGAACGCAAACTTGCCAGAGGGATGAAACGCGATGTGTCGCGGACCG
>JAYVXK010000848.1:0-4427 GCA_043785265.1 Myxococcales bacterium
GCGCGGCTTCGAGCGAGGACTTTGAACGTCCCATACGTGCCCGCCGCGAGGACGACTTCTGTCGCTTCGATGTCCGAATCTTTGCCAGTGCTGTGATCATGCGTATGCACGATCCACCCGCCGACTTTGGGTTCGATCGTCGTCACCTCGATGCACGTGAAGATGCTCGCGCCCTGTAGCTGCGCGACAGCGAGGTAGTTCATGTCGACTGTGTTCTTCGCGCCGAAGTTGCAACCCGTCACGCAACCACCACAACCCGTGCACGCAGACTGATCGACATTCGCATCTGCGCGATGGGTAGGCGCAAACGTCACGGCGATGGGCACGAGATCGGTCGTGGGTGCTTGCACGGTGGCGTCAGCCGATTGACGAAAGCGAACACTCTTGAGCGGAGGCGATGGATGCTTTTGCGGTGCGAGCATCTTCTCGGCACGATCGTAATACTTGTCCAAATTGGGCAGTTTCGTAGGCCATGGCGCAGTCGTCGTCACGCCGGCGTCTGGGCGCAACATCGTGTTGGCATTGATGAGCGAGGTTCCGCCTAGTCCATTGCCGACGAGCGCGTCGATGTTGGGATCGAAGTGAAACTCGAAGAGACCCAGTGGATTGTCATCCGTGCGCATCGCGCCTGGCAGGTCCCACGGCTGATCAGGAAAGTCTCCCGCGCGATATTCTTTGCCGCGCTCGAGCACCGCGATGCTTTTGTTCTTGGGTGAGGCCGACAGGCGCGCCGCGGCGACACCACCGCCATATCCTGATCCGATGATGACGACATCGTATTTGGATTGAATGTCGCTAGTTGGTTTGGAGAGAATTCGTCTGCGCCCCTTGGTGTCGAAACCGCGCAAATCAGCCAGCAAGACCTCGGCTTCGTCTCCCAAGAACAATTCCAAAAATCGCATCTTGGCGCCAAACGGATCACTCGTGCCGGTGACCTCGAAGCTGCGAATCAACTTGAAGGTGTCTTTCGCCGCAAAGTGAGTGACGCCTGACGCCACGACTGTTTTCGGATCGACCACACGGAGCTGTTCGAGCGGCATTTGCGTGGGGTCGAAGGGCACTCCGGCAGGGAGCTCCGCGATCGTCGTAAAGAGTGTCGTGAGCTGTCCCCACTCGTCCCACGTGAGCGGGTGGTGCTCGAGAAACTTGTAACCGTCCAACCGATAGCGCTTTTGCCCAATGGCAAATACGTGATGGTGCTCCATGTAACGTTGCTTGCCCGCGCCCGGACTCATGAAGTTGAAAATGCCCTTGTCGAGGAAGACCTGGCTGCTGACGAAGGGCGCACCAAGTGGCGCAAAGTTGCCTTCGTAGAAACCCGTGACGGTCGCCGTGTGATTGGGATCGGAGATGAACCGATCGAGATCGGTCGTGTGAATGGTCACCTCGAACGCAAACCGCGTCTGCGGGTTGGCGTTTTTGCCCGTCTCGTCACCCGTGAGCGGATCGTTCTGGCCCGCAGCGAAGAAGCCTTCCATGCGTTCGTGGAATTTGAGGTCTGTCGGCATGCGCAGGATGGTCGTTGGGGACCGTTAGGAGTTCAAGAGCGAACAACGACAAGGGGTGGCCCGCGGCTCCATAGTGTCTGCCCCCAGCGTCACCTGTGACCCTCATGTCACGCCGGCACAGACTGGCGGAACGCGGGTTCGCAGCCGACTTATCGTGAACTACCCCAAATATCGCCATAAACGACAGCTCAGCCCCACGTGGCCATCTTGAGAACCAGCCAGGCTGCCCTTGGTATGTGAGGTATGCTTCTCGCTTCTGGGGAGATTCAATGATGCGCAAAAGACACTTGGTGTTGTCGGCACTCGTGCTCACGGGTCTTCAATGCAACCAGGCGCCGCCTGTTCCTGAGAACCCTCCTCCCCCCATGGCTCCCGACTTTGGGCCCATCGTGCATCAAGAGATCGCGCCCCCGCCCATTTCGGGTGGCACCTTGCTCGTGTCGCGCGATGGCAAGACTGTGGTCGCCGGCGATTCTGATCGCGACTCGGTGAGCTTTGTCGATGTGTCGTCCGCGACTGTTCGCACCCGCACCGATCTCAATCCTCACGACGAGCCAGGTCGCGTCGCAGAAGACGCGAGCGGTCACGTCTATGTCGCGTTGCGTGGAACCGGCGAGCTGGCGACTTTCTCTCTCTCGTCTGGCGCGTTGATCGAACGTCGCTTCGCGTGCGCAGAGCCCCGTGGTGTGACTTATGATCCGCCTCGCGATCAGATGCTCGTGGCGTGCTCGACAGGCGAACTCGTCACCCTGCCAGTCGCGCTGGGAAGCCTGGGTACGAGCGTGCTGATCGAGCGTGATTTGCGGGATGTCGTCGTCTTGGGAGATCGCATCTTCGTCAGCAAGTTTCGTCGCGCAGAAATCTTGGAGCTCGGTCAAAATCGAAGAATCGTCGCGCACATTCCGCTTCCCGTGTTCGGCAACACTGGGCACGCCGCCATGGCCTGGCGCATGCGCTTGACCGCTCAACCCGCCGCGGCACCTCCGGTCATGGACGCTTCGGTCCCCCCTCCGAGACCTGAACTCAACCCTCGTCTGATGGTCAGCTATCAGGTCGACTCGACAGAGTTCGTGCCCACGACTCCTGGTGGATACGGAGGCGGAGGCGGAGGCGGCGAGGGCGGCGGGATTGTGCATTCGGTCATGGCAAGCGTCCCCGTCGACCCCGACGGGGTAGAGGCGAACCCGATGAGCGCAGCGGCAGCAGTTCTGCCAGTCGACTTCGCGGTCAGCGCCCCAGATCCAAATACGACCCACTTCGTGGAGGGACTTCTGGTCGCCCCCGGAAACCTCAAGTCTCCCCTGGTTGGGACGTTTGGATGGTTCTCTGCGCAGGTACAATTCGGGCAACAACTAGGAGCTTTCGCTCCCGCCGTGGCGCAAAACACCGTCAAAGGGCAGATGACCGCCGCCGAGGCGCTCCCCAATGGCGACTTCGTGCTCCAGAGCCGTGAGCCGGCGCGCATCTACTTCGTCGCCCGTGCGGGGGGACACGAGTCAGTCCTCAACACCGTCGTCCTTTCAAACGTGAGTCGCGACGACACGGGACACGACATCTTCCACGCCAGTTCTGGCAGCGGAATCGCCTGCGCTTCTTGTCACGGCGAAGGCGGGGACGATGCGCAGACCTGGAAGTTCGACGGCAAGCTCGCGCGGCGCACGGCGTCGTTGCGGGGGACAGTCAAGGGTACCGCTCCTTATCACTGGGATGCCGACTTCGCCGATCTCAGTGCTCTGACCCATGAGGTCTATACCCGACGCATGCAGGGCCGAGCGCTTACGCCTCCTCTAGGTGGAGCACTCAAGAGCTGGCTCGAAGAGGTCCCCGCGCCCAAGCGCCCTGCGGTCGATGTTGCATCTCGCGCACGCGGAGAGGCGCTCTTCAATGGCAAGGCTGATTGCCAACGATGCCATTCGGGCCCGTCTTTTACGAACAACGCGACAGTCGACGTCGGCACGGGCAAAGCGCTGCAGGTGCCACCGCTCGTCGGTGTCGGCGCCCGCTCGCCGCTCTTGCACGATGGCTGCGCGACGAATCTCACCGAGAGATTCACCAAGTGCCAAACGCCTCTCCATGGTGAGACGGCTTCCTTGAAGGCCGACGAGGTCAAGGACTTGGTCACGTACCTCGACTCTCTCTAAGGTCGCCACTCCAAACCTAACCCTAAGGCTGGACCTGTCAGGTCTGCGCGACTGCAGGCTTCGGTAAAAGGCGGATCGGGGTTGGACGAGCACAACCGCAATCCCATGTGGACTCCTCCTGCATAGCCGACGAGTGCGAGCGTCCCTCTGCCGCCGTCTCCCCGCAGGATGCCGCGGAAGCCAAAATCAGCCATCGCGAAGCCCACGTTGCCGCCGCCACCGCGAAGCAACAACATCACCTTTGCAGAAAGCGGAATCTGAAAAGTCGACACGACGGACGCCAACCCCGGACTGTCTGCGGTGAAGAGCGAGAGCTGGAGATTGAACGCAATCCCATCGCGCGCGCCGACGCGGATCGACTGAACGAAGGTTGGAGAAACGGTCGCCGGTGTTGGCTGTGGCGTGGAACCAAAGCCGCCGCAGCAGAACGGGGAGCTGTTGGTACGGCTTGGCGTGTTGACGGTCGCGGCGCCCGCACCAAAAGCGATCTCGAAGTACCGAAGATCGAGACCGACGAGGCCATGCCCAGCTGCGACGGTGACTGTTCCGCCATTGGTGGTGCTTTGATTGAAGGTCGTCCCGGTGTTGCCTTGATTGAAGCTCGACGCGGTCGTTGGAGTGGCAACACCCCAAGGAGACAACTCTGCATGCACCGCGATCGGCCAGGCGAAATGATAAGCGATGGACGCCCACGTCAAGATGCCGCCGCCTTGAGGTCTGCCGGTCGCCGTCACGAATCCACTCAGGCTCGCAGACGCTTCGAGTCCAACGAATCGAA
>JAYVXK010000849.1:0-4421 GCA_043785265.1 Myxococcales bacterium
GACGCCCGAAGGTCGTGTGCTGGCAGATGCTTCGGTCTCGCTCGCCGAGCTCTCTCTGCACTTGAAGACAGAAATTCGAGCAGACGGCGACTTCGAGTCGTTGGGAGGATTGCTCGTTCATCGCGCTGGGCGCGTGCCTGAAGTCGGATCCACACTGCAACTCGACGGGCTCACCTTCATCGTGCGAGAAGCAGACGAGACACGGGTTGTGAAGGTCGAGATTGTGCGCGCCATCGCGGCCGCATGACCCTCCCCTCGCCCCTTCCTCGCGTCTTCAAGTTCGTTGGACCCGCACACGCCCGCCCGAGCGCTCCGTTTGGTCTCGCGTTCGCCGAGGACGGCGACGCGCTGGTGATCAGTCTGACCGCTTCTAGCGATCTCGCATCGATCGCCCGTGAAATCCCTCCTCCTAGCGATCTTGCTGCTGGGACGCTGGTCGTGCTCCTCCCCGACGTCGCTCCACCTCGCGGTCTGCGCGCGCTCTTCTCAGGTGCGCGCCCAGCATCACGCGCTGCCCGATGCGGCGCGTTGGTCGCCCGCGGATACAGCGATGTTGGCGCGTGCGTGGATCCCCACACGAAGCTGGACCTCGTGTGGGGTCGCAGTGCGATCTCAGATCTTCTCTAGACCCTTGCTCAGCTTGTCGGCGAGCTCTTTGAGGCCAGGTTTCTTGTCGTCTTGCACGACGCCTTCGGGCGCAGGTCCGTCGCCGTTGATCTCAGTCAAGATGTCGCTGAGTTTGAACGCGAGCTGCGCAGATTGCGATTTGGTTTCGCTCGGGCACACCGCATCGAAGCTCCCCGGCGAAATGTAGACAGCTGCTGGCGCATCGAGACTGCCGCTCTTGTAACGACCTACAGAGATGTTTTGGCCCTGAAATGTGGCCTTGTAGTCGTCTTTGATGAGGGGGTTGTCGCCCGTGAAGGTGAGCGGCGGGCTGAGCGGCGCGATGCTGCCCACGAAGTTGTTGCCGTTGTCGCGGCCGTTTGGACCACCGAGCAACACGATGTGAGAAATCGCATGGGTGCCCGCAGCGTTTGCCGCCAGCTGCTCTTTGAGCGGTTTCTTCAGGCGCGTGAGAAGATTCTTGAGCGCGGTCTTGTGGTCGTTGAGCGCAGCAACTCCGGCGACGAAATCGAAGAGCATCTTCGAGACGTCCGCGCCCATACCACTGAAGCGTCGATACGCGAGCTTGCCGCCGTCGAAGTCGACGATGAGTCCGCCGAGATCGTCGTCGAGTGTCTCGGGAAACTTGCGGTCTTTTGCTTCTTTCGCCGTGAGTAGCGTGCGACCATCCTCGACCTTTTTGGCGAGTGCATCGAGCTGCGTCTTGGCCTTGTCGATGTCGACTTTCAGCGCTTGCGCGTCATCGTGTCCCTTGGTGCGATCCGCTCCCTGCTGGGATGCCTGACCGCCAACAAAGCCCACACCCGCGAAGAGCACCGCCGCGATGAAGGTGAGCGCGAAGCCACGATTGCGCGCCTTCTTCGACGCTTCGTGGACTGCGATCTCATCGACCTCGATGCGTTGAGGCTGAACAGGCGCACGCACGCTCGGAACTGGCTTTGGAGCCATCGCTGCCGCAAGCGGGTTCGACGGATCCAGCATCGGCGCAGGGCCCACCTTGATTCCGGGGGGCACTGGCAATCCTGCAGTTGGCGGCGAACTAGGTGTCGGCATAGGCATGCCAGGCGTCGGCGCTCCTGCCGGAGACGGCGCTGGAGTGGCCCCAGCATCCTTCTTCCCGAGCCGCGCCTTTAGATCGATCTTCGGCTTCTTGTCTTCAGCCATCCGAGGTTCCTCACCTGTCGTGCGCGTTCGTTGCGCTGGTCACTACTTCCGGGCCGAACTCTCGGTTTGTTCGAGCGTGCGGCACCGCGTCGGCGAGACGATAGTTACCTCGCGCCTTTCGTGTCAACGCGATGGATTCATCTGAGATGCAAATGATCCAACCAACAGACTCGCGAAAACTTGGCTGGACTACATGCACCCACCTACACTTGTTGGAGCCATGGAGGCTCTCATGCAGGACAATGGTCAACACTTTGGGCGACGCTCCGAGATTCGCGCGCAAGTCGCCATGCCGATCTGGCTCAACAAGTACATTGGCGGATTTCCGTATGTCGCAGAGCTGATCGACCTGTCGCCCGATGGCATGCGCATCCGTACGACGCTCGAACCCCGCGTTGACGTAGACTCCTTTTCGCTCGAGCTCGGACTGCCGGGCATGGCAAACCGGATTTGGTTATGGGCGAAGCGCGTCAGACGAGAAGGAAAATACGAAGCGCTCAAGTTCATGGGCACGGAGCTGCTCGATCGCGCCTACCTCTCGCAGCTCACACGCTGGCACGCACAAGCACGCTTGCAGCCCTGATTTTAGGGCTAACCAGCGTTTTGGCTGTCGGCTGTCACGACAAGGCCGACCCCGCGACCGAGCAATCCTCCGATGACGAGATCAGGCGACGAGACGCCATCGCTCTCGCTTCTGCGCTCGAGTCGGACGATGCCGTCGATCGTCTGCTCCAACAAGCGGACGACATGTCGGAAAAGGGCAATGACGCTGCGGCGGCGACTTTCCTCGATACCAAAGCGCTGCCTGCGGCGAGTGACGCGCTCGTTCGCGCACAAGAAATCAAAGTCGATAGTTCGTGGGGAAAAGAGCACAAGACGCGACTCCTGAAACTCCTGGAGGATCGCAAAGCCGAAGTGCCCAAGTACTCTGCCGCGTTGCGCTCTGGCGACATGGACGCTCGACTCGACGTGCTGCAAAAGCAGGTCGACCAAGAGAAACGAGCTCTGGATTTGGCCGGTGAAATACGTTTGGCGAGAGGCGGTTGAACATGCCGCGCGTCCTCGTCATCGACAACTACGACTCGTTCACCTTCAACCTCGTCCAACTTCTTGGTGAACTCGGGGCTGAAGTCTCGGTGTTCTTGAATGACCGCATCGACGTCCAAGGCATCGAGAACGCAAAGCCCGATGGACTCTTGATCTCGCCTGGGCCCTGCACGCCCAACGAAGCGGGTGTTTCAGTAGAGTCCATTCAAAAGCTTTCTGGACGCGTTCCCATCTTGGGTGTCTGCCTCGGGCATCAGTCGATCGGTCACGCGTTTGGCGGCAAGGTCGTGCGCGCGTCGCGCTTGATGCATGGCAAGACCTCGCCCATCCTCCACAACAACCTCGGCGTGTTCTCGGGGCTGCCGTCGGGTTTTCTGGCCACGCGTTATCATTCGCTCATCGTCGAGAAGGAGTCGTTGCCGGATTGCCTTGAAATCACGGCATGGACACAAGAGGACGAGATCATGGCGCTGCGCCACAAGACCTTGGACGTCGTAGGAGTGCAGTTTCATCCTGAGAGCATCCTCACGACTCAGGGAAAGTCATTGATCGGCAATTGGGTCGCCTCGCTGTGAGTCTGAACTTTTCGCAAGCGCTCACGCGGCTGCTCGCTTCGCGCGACGCGGATCCAGGACTGATCCGGGCTTCGTTTGAGGAGATTTTTAGCGGGGCATGGACCCCCGTGCAAGTCGGTGCCTTTGCCGCCGTCCTTCGCGCACGGGGTGAGACACCCGAGGAGATCGCCGAGGCCGCTCGCGCCCTCCGCGCAGCGATGACTCCCGTCTTGCACAATCTGAAGGGACCTGTGCTCGATACCTGCGGCACGGGCGGCGATGGTGCGGGGACACTCAATGTGTCGACCGCCGCGGCGATCGTGGTTGCGGCGTGTGGCGTGCACGTGGCCAAACACGGCAATCGATCCATTTCGAGTCAGTCGGGGAGCGCAGATGTGGTGGTGGCGCTCGGCATCCCGTTGGAGATTTCGGCCGTTGATCAGGCTGAAATCCTGCGCCGCACGCGAATCGCGTTCTTGTTTGCGCCCGCTCATCATCCTGCGTTGAAGCATGCTGCGCTCGCGCGCCGAGAGCTCGGAGTGCGCACGATTTTCAACGCGCTCGGGCCTGTATGCAACCCAGGCCAGGCCACCCATCAGGTGATTGGTGTCTACGATGATGCGCTCCGACCGGTGCTCGCGCAGGTGCTCGCGCAACTCGGATGCGAGCGCGCATGGGTGGTCCGCAGCGAGGACAGACTCGATGAACTCAGCCCAGCCGCGGCCACGCGTGTGAGTGAAGTGCGCGACGGCAAAGTGACCGAAACGACCGTCCGTCCAGAAGACTTTGGTTTCGCTCGAAGCGATTTGTCCGTGCTCGCAGGTGGCACTCCCGAACAGAACGCGCGCGCCATTACGTCCATCGTCGAAGGCGAGGGCCATCCTGCGACAGACGCCGTCTTGCTCAACGCTGCGGCGGCGCTCCTCGTGGCAGGAGTTGCGCATGATCCGAAGGCAGCGGCAGAGATGGCACGATCGGCCATTAAACAAGGCCTCGCGTCGACCACTCTCTCCGCCTGGCGAACGTTGG
>JAYVXK010000850.1:0-4403 GCA_043785265.1 Myxococcales bacterium
GCGCAGGACGTTCTTGTCTAGGATCCCTGAGGCGAGCGCCGCCCGCGCCGTGCAGCCCACACGATGAACCCCACAATCATCACGATCGCCAAAAGCAAACCCGGCACGGCGAGCACCACCATCGTCGTCAGGTCGTCGGCGTCTTGACGGTTGCCTGCGGCATCGATGCACACGAGTTGCTCGCGCCATCGGGTCGTCGGGGCTGCGTTGGGTCGATTCTGATTCTGCACGGTCTCTGTTTGACCATGTGTCTCGGTGCGAAGCGTTCCGGCTGGGCACGAGTACGGTGCGGCCGCGCGCAGTGCTGCCGGAACCAATCCAAGGACCGCACTGCTGATGGCACTGACGACCAAGACGAAGACCGCCACGGCGCCGAGCAGTGGTGGCAACTCTCGAACCGCGTCATAGGGCGCCTCCTTCTTGGGCGGATCGCTCTCGGATCGGGTCATGTGTCGAAACTAGCCGACCTCTCGCGACTTGGTTAGTCGACTACCGTTCGACCCGTGCACAGAGCGTTACTGCTACGGTGTTCTGATGCGGAACACGTGGTCCATTCTGCTCCTTGCAGCAGCCTGCGGCGGTCGAAGCGAGATCGGCGGCGTGACGGGCGACCTGGATGGGAGCGTCCTTCCAAGCGAGGGCGGGACCGATGGCGCTGTTGCGTGCAAAGACGAGGTCATCGCTTCGGGCTGCTCCGCGACCGCTCTCGCGAGCGACGGCGATCGCGTGGCTTGGGGAACCGTCAACGGAGAACTCTGGTTACGTGAGGGTGGCAACACGAGTCAGCACGCGAAAGAGCCTGCCACGGTTCAGGGGATCGCGTTGGATGGGAAGACGACGTACTTCAGCTCGAGCGAGAGCGTCTTCGCGGACTCGATGGGAGTCGTGTCGGTGGTCGCGGCCACTCAAGGCGATCCGTGGTTCGTCGCCGCCGACAGCCAGGCCGTCTACCACATGGACCTGAATCCTCAGCGAGTGGTGCGCGTAGACAAGACGTCGAAGGCCGCGCAAGTGCTCCTCTCTGGATTCGGCCGCGGATTTGGGATGGCAATTGACGACACCAGTGTGTACGTCTCCGGCGGTGTTCCGTTGCACGGATTCATCGGGCGGATCCCCAAGACCGGAGGCCCGATGCAGCACCTTGCAGACGATCTCGCGACGCCGTCCCGAATTGCTCTGAGCGCGACGCGAGTGTTCTTTTTGGAGTCGGGGCGCAACGGCGTTCGCTCCGTCGCGAAGACGGGCGGACCCATCACGAATCTTGGCGACATGCCCGCAGACCAGCGTCTGGGCGGCCTCACTGTCGACGCGACGAGCGTGTATGTCACGACCTTTTCGCCGGACCAACCGTCGCCCCAGCCGAGTCTCGTGCGGCGCATCTCGCTCGACGGATCGAAGAACGAGGAATGGGTCACGGGTCCGTACGGGGCCATCTTCCTGGAAGTGAGCAACGACGCGAACGCGGTGTACTGGACTTCGCATTTGAACAACGCAGCCCCGTGCGTGCTGAAGAAATGCAAGTAGCATCCGTCCCGTCCCAGCCTAACCTTCCCATGGATGATGTCTTCCACGTCAGCGTCGCGTGTCGAAGGAGACCGGTTCTGTGATCGAACCAGAGCGGGAGCTTCACTTCGGGGTGCGCATGATGGTGCCGCCGGTGGTGTTTGCCCAGTAGACACTGGTGTTGTCTACCGCGATGCCCAGCGGCTCCTTCAGTGCCGAAGCGAGAGCGGTTGGTTTGTCCGCGCAACCGCCGATCGCGCACTTCATCACGGTGCCAATGCTCCCGAACCCAAACGTCGTCCAGTAGACGTTGCCGTCCTTCGTGGCGATGCGGTAAGGCTGAACTTGCGCGGAAGCGAGAGTGGTCGGGTTGTTCTGACAACCGCCGATCGCGCACTTCATCACAGTGCCGGCAGCGTCCGTCCAATAGACATTCGTCCCGTCGACTGCGATGCCGAGCGGCTGAGTCTGGCCCGAAGCGAGAGCCGTCGGGGTTCCACACGTGCCGAGCGTGCATGTCATCACGGTGCCGCCTTTGTTCGTCCAGTAGACGCCGCCGCTGTTGACGGCGATCCCGTAGGGAGCGTTCTGGCCCAAGGCGAGCACGGTCGGTGTGCCCAGTCCGTTGGTTGGGCACACCATCACCGTGCCGCTGCCGTTGTTCACCCAATAGGCGTTGCTCCCACTGATGGCGATGGAATAGGGAGAGTCCTGCGCGGAGGCAAGCAGGGTCGTGTTGCCTCCGGCGATCGGGCACTTCAGCACCGCGCCAGCAGCAATCGCGCTCGTCCAATACACACTCGTGCCATCGACCGCGATGCCATCGGGAGACACTTGGCCCGACGCGAGAGGGATCGGGTTGGCGCAGTTGTCGCCGATTGCGCATTGCATCACAGTGCCGTCGCCGTTGTTCTCCAATAGATGTTGGTGGCATCGACGGCGATGTCGTTTGGCGAGCTCTGGCCAGAAGTCAGCACGACGGGCACGCCTGTGTTCACCGTTGCGTCGGGTGCTCCGCCATCGAGCAAACAATCACCGGACGCGCAGGCATGGGGATCGACGGTGGCCGACACGCAGTTACCCTTGACGCAGGTCGTGGTCGGATCGTCGCACGCGATGCCGGCGCAAGACGCTTCGAGCGCGATGGGAAGGGTCAGGGATGTGTGTGGCAGGAAGCCGAGTGCGCGACGTGCCACGATGCACTTCGGATCTGCACGCGTACACGTGGCGGGATCTTTTCCGATGGCTCCGACGATCTTGATCCCAAGCGTGCCATCTGTTGAACCACTTGGGATCAACACGATCGACCCCACATAGGCAGGGCGCGCGCAGCCCGATTGCGTGGCGGAGAATGTGCGCGTGTCGAAGGTAGTGAGCGACCCGACCGCAATGCCTGTCTCGGTGAGGGTCGCGCAACTGTCCGAAGTGATCTGCAGAGTGATCTCCGTCGGATCTTGGCACTCCGTGAACACGAGGACGGCAACCGCGAGACTGCCGCGAGAAATCGTCAGGTACATGACCCCATGTCGCCGGAGTTTACCACCGACGCGCGCTTGTCGGTCTTACCGTCGGAAACGAAGCTACGCGGGTTGGAGCTATACGGTCGCGCGCACGAAGGCGCCGGGGGTGAGGCCGAGGATTCGTTTGAAGTGACGATGCAAGAGGCTTTGATCGTAAAAGCCGACACGTGCGGCGACCTCGGCTTGCGGCATTCCGCGAGCGAGAAGGTTTTGCGCAAGGGCGATGCGGCGATGAGTGACGTAGGCGTGTGGTGGGAGGCCGACTTCCTCGCGAAACGCTCTGCAAAGGCGGAACTTGTCGAGGCGTGCGTGCGCGGCGAGCGCATCGAGACCGACTGTTTCGGTGATCGCTTCGTCTAGCATTGCGCGGGCGCGCGCGACGGGTGCGCTCAACCTCGAGCGTCGCCGAGGCTCCGTGCCCTTCGGTGAACACACCAGGTCGACCAGCGCATGCAACGCGTCGCACACGGCTGCTTCGAGCGCGAGAGGAGCGTCTTCGTCGAGCAGGCTCTGATGCAGTGCCATCAGTGGCTGCGCACGTCGATGTCTTGGGTCGATCAGGTGCATGCGTGGTGCGACGATCGGTCGTTCGAGTACGGCGCGCGCTTCGTCCAACAGCGCAGGTTCGAACAACACGACCTGAAACGCGAGACCTCCTTCGCGGGCGCGCTCGATGGTGACTTCCCCTGGGACCTTGACGCTGATGCTGCCGGGTGCGCTCGACCACTGCGCGCTGCCGCTCGTCCAGTCCGAGCGCCCCGCGAGGTGCATCGTCGTGCCGTAGTGGTCGGGGATGGCGCGCAGCAGCGGGCGGTCTCCTGCGAAGCGAGCGATCGTCACGCCAGGAAGCGGACGCCGCAAGACGACCGGACCGGGAGCAGCGCGTTGGAGCGCAGAGGACATGAGAGGAGTGTACGCGCTGCCCGAGTGGTCGCGGTGCGCGACGTGAAGGTGGCCGAATCATTTCTGCCAATTTCGTCCAAGGCGTCCCGCGGACCGAGTCGTACCTTCCACACTCAACCGAGGAGAGAGCCATGCGTGTTTTCGTTACGGGTGCTTCAGGGACCATTGGATCCGTCGTCGTCGCCGACCTGATCGCAGGAGGACACGAGGTGCTCGCGTTGGCGCGCTCCGACGCGTCGGCGCAGTCGCTCGCAAAGCCTGGCGTCTCTGTGCTGCGCGGTCATCTCGATGACCTCGACACTTTGCGTGCGGGGGCCGTTCGCGCGGACGGTGTCATCCATCTGGCGTTCGGCCACGACGACTTGAGCGCCGCGGGCATTCAGAAGTCGATGGCGCAGGAGGCTGCCACGATCGAGACGTTCGGCGCTGCGCTCGAAGGCAGCGGCAAGCCGTTCGTGGTCGCGTCCGGCACGCCGG
>JAYVXK010000851.1:0-13754 GCA_043785265.1 Myxococcales bacterium
CGTGCGCGCTCGTCAACAGCGGCAGCTCCGCAGGAATGGTCACGTGTTGGGGAGACAACAAGGTCGGTCAATGCAGCAAAGAGGGCCTCTTTGTGATCGACCAGCAGTCCATGGCGATCTCGAACAACTCGGCGATTGCGGCGGGTCGAGATCACTCGGGTGCGCTCGGCAGTGCGTTCTCGTGGTGGGGAGACAACACCGGCGGTTCGATGACTGGCACCACCAACGGGGTGACAAGCAGCGGAAACGCGAACATTCTCAAGTTGCCCTTCACAGCTACACTTCTCTCCATCAGCGACTATCACGTGTGCGCCTCAGACGGCTCGGGGCTCGTGTGTTGGGGCATCGACACGGGGCAACTTGGCGGCACGCCGACCAAGCTCGTGCCTTTCGTGAAAGTTCCGCTCACGGGCATCACCGGCATTGCAACGGGCACGGCTCACACGTGCGCGATCGCGAATTCTCCGAACACCAACTCGACGGCAAAAGTCGTTTATTGCTGGGGCGACAACAAACAGGGACAACTCGGCCTCGGTGCAAACCTGGCCCCGCAACCCGCCCCGCAGCAGATCACGCTCGCGAGCGAGTGAGATTGAACGAACAAAGACCCACCACTGGACGTCCAGGTGTTCTCCCTTTGACCTGCTAATCACGCCAAGACGAAGCGCGCGAGAGCATGGAACGAGAAGTGCTCTACACGTCACCATGCGTGAGCACGTGGTCGTGAGTGGACTCCTTGTGATTGCGGCCGTGTGCTTTGGCGCAGGCGCGACGATGCTCATCCGCGACACCGACGAACCTCAAAAGTCGGCGGAAGTCGTCCTCATTGCTTCAACGGTTGCCCCAAGTCCCGTGGCCAACTCGGCGCCTCAGCTGCCCAACATCGATGACTCCGACAATCAGTCTGCGTCGACCGCCCGCAATGGCGACCACGCCACACCTGTGACCCCTGTGAACGACCGCTTGCACAAGCGCGGTGAGATCGTTCACAGCGCGCCGTTCTGATCACCGCATGAACGTCTCGTACTCGAGGCGATCGAGTTTGCGAGACAGAGCGCCCAGGCTGATGAGACTGGTGAGTGCTGTCGATATGGCAAACCCAAAGCCATAAAACCGTGGTCCGAGCGCTTGGCTCGCGATCGACAGTCCCACGTTCAGGACCAGAAACACCAAGCACAAGACGAGCACCAAGCGTCGGTAGTCGAGATAAAAAAGGATCGTGAAAATGCCCAGCAGCACGACCTGAAACGCGACGCCAATGACATCGATCTTGAAGAGGTAGTCGTAGAAGCCAGGAATGTGAAACGCCGCCAGTACCTGCCGACCCACCAGCAACATCACCGCGGCGGTCAGGCCTTGGATGCGAAAGATATCGTAGATGCCGGCGCGCGCCGCGTCGACGAGCCGGGTGCGAAGTCGATCGAGTGCATCGAGCGAATCGCCCTCGCGCACAGCTGCGTAGAAGCGCTCGTACGCTTCGGCAAAATCCGTCTCGATGCGCACGAGAAAAACCGCCATGCCTGGTACGACCGAGAGGTATGCGACGAAGACAGGCACGTCGTAGACGACCGAGTATCGAATGGGACCGATGAGTTGCTCACTTGTGACGGGGTTGGCCCAGAAGACGAATTTGTCCACCCACACAGCGAGATTGAACACTGCGCCCGTCAGTGAGAGTTCCAAAAACACATTCTTGCGTTTGAGAAAATCGAACGCGATGAGTCGCTGAGCGGGGTACTCGCGAAACACGAGCGTGAGCATCGCGAAGATCATCACGACATGACCAAGGCAGAAACCCGCCAGATAGCCCGCCAGGCCCAAACGCTCGAGGGCGATGCCGGTGATGACGTTGATCGCATACCCCGCGAGGAACACGAGAACGACACTGCGATAGGCCTTCATGCCGGAGAGCAACACGCTCAAGATCCAGACATTGCTCAACGCGACGAACGCGACGACCAGCAGCACGCGATAGGCGATGAAGCCGCTGAAACCGACGGAAACGAAGGCGATGCCGAGCGCACCTGTCACGCATGTGGTGACGAGCAACGCGCCCATGACATTGGGCACGACCGCTTCGCTCTTCTTCTCGAACAAGCGGTCAGCGATGAACCGCACGAAGAGCAACTGCAGCATGCTGGAGACGATGAGCGAGCCGGCCATCAGATAGGTCACGGTCGCGAGGAACTGAGTGACGACGAGTTCGTTGCCCCCAAACTGCTGCGCCCAGAGGCCGATGAAGAGCATCGAGACGATCGAGATGAGCCACGGTCCCGATCCGATGATGCCGGCGAGCAAGTACTTGCTGATCAACTCGCTGTACGAGTCTTTCCCCAAGCGACGCAGCGCGAAGCCGATGCCAGCCATTAGGTGGCGATCGCTTTGTCGTAGATGGATCGATAGCGATCGAGCATCTGCTTTTGCGTGTAATAGCGCTCGACACGTGCGAACCCCGCGCGCTGCGCTGCGACCCATCGCGAAGGCTCGAGCAAGGCGATGATTTGGTGGGCCGTCGCATCTGGATCCGCGATGTCGACGACTGCGCCGGCTGGCCCGAGCGCGCGATCCTCAGCGCCCACGCCCATGATCAACTCGCGACAGCAACCCACGTCGGTCGCGACAGATGGCACTCCTGCGGCGAACCCTTCGAGCACGACCAGCGGCTGCGCCTCGCTGATCGACGTGAGCACGTTGATGGCCATCTTCGGAAAAAGGTCTTCGATCTTTTGGAAGCCCAAGAACTTCACGCGACCCTCGAGACCGAGGCTCTTGGTCAGCTCGACGCACTCGTCGGCATAAGCTCGGTCTTCTTCTGTTGGGCCTGCGATCCAACCTTCGATGTCTGGCAGTTGCGTGCAGATGACGCGCATCGTTCGGAGAAACGTCTTGATGTCCTTGATCGGCACGACGCGCCCGATGAGACCAATGACCCGCGGAATGCCTTCTTTTCGGGCCTCGCGCAGCTTTGCCATGCGCACGAGATCAATCCCGTTGGGGATGACGTGCGTTCGATCCTGAGGCGCGCCATCTTTGATCTGTCGGGTGCGATTGCCTTCGTACAGAGCGACGATGGGGTCGGCTGCTTCGTAGGTCATCTTGCCGAGCGCCTCGAAAAATCGAATCCAAAGTTGGCGAAATACCCCGATGCTCGCGTTCTCGGTGGTGGTGTCGACGTCGTCTTCGTCTTTGATCCAGTTTGCTTGCAACAGCTCGATGCGACGCTCTTTGGTGTAGATGCCGTGCTCGGTCAACACCATCGGCCTGCGCCACGCTTGCTTGAGGAGTGTCGCCAAAAATCCCGCAAACCCGGTCGAGACGACGTGGATGCAGTGCGACCGAGGAATGCGCGCGGCGATGATCGCCATCGCGAAAAGCGGCGCGTGCATGGAGCGGACAGTCCAAAAGTATTCGAGGAACGACTTGTTCTTTGCCGTCGCGTCGTAGCGATCACAGATCTGCTCCCACGCGAGCTCACTGAAAAGAAAATCGTCGCGATGTTTGGCCGGATCGGCAAGCAACTTCACGACGATGTTCTGCAACTCTCGCGAGAGATCGCCTTCGCCGCGGAGGGCGTCGTGCATGCTGTGGGAGCACTGGTAAAACGCCTCGTCTCCACGCCGCGTGACCGCGCGATCGCTGCGAGGAACCTCGGACAAGAAGTGCTCCTCGAGATGCACGACATTGTCGGGCAATGTGTATTTCATGCCTTCGTAGGCATCTGGGGATGCGCCAATGAAGACGATGCTGAACTTGGTCGCGGGCAATCCCCGGATGATCTGGTGCACCCAACTCGACACACCGCCACTCACGAACGGGTAGGTGCCCTCGAGCACGAGAGTGACATCGGCGGTCGCTCCCTTCGCGAGTGTGGGCCCTCCGTAGCGACTCATAGCCAGATGTCCACGACCGGTGAGAGGTAAAAGTGCTCTTCTGGTTTGCTCGCGACTTCACGCAGCATCGGCTTGACGACATCGAACTCGCGTCGGCGGAAGGCGCACTCGGCAAGATAGGGAAGCACGCGCTTGCGTGGATACCCGAGATTGATCGCACGATAGAACGACGCGCTCGCTGGAACGTACTCCGCGAGCGCGAGGAGAATCCGAGCGAGCATGAAGTGCGCAGGTGCGGCCTCTGGCGAGAGGACAATGGCCTCCATCGCATGCTTGCGAGCGTTCTGGAGCGCATAGAGGCGGACTGTCCCTTCTACGAGATGGAGGTATCCGAGCTCCCAATGGTTTTCTGCGAGCCGCAACTCGACACGCGCTGCGTCTTCGATGGCGCCTTCTTTGGCGGCGGTGAGCGTCTTGATGTTCGATTCGATGGAGGCTCGAAACCGCTCGATGCGCGAGAAGGCAAAGAGTCGCACTTCGTCGGATGGGTCCTTCATCGCAAGCTTGAGGATCGAGATCGCGATCCGCGGCGACAAGTGGCGCGTGAGCAACAGCACTTGAAAGCGATGCTCTGCGTTCTCTGGGGATCGATCGCTGAGCGCGGAGACGAGATCGGATGCGACCACGTTTCGATGTGCCACCCGCGGCGGCGCGTGCAACGACACGCTTGGGTCCAGCGACTGCCACGGGCGGCGACGATCCCCGCGCTTGTGGTTGACGCCGAAGCGCACTGCAAGCGCCAGCCCAAGAACACCCAAAACCGGCAGAAATAAGCCGAGAGCGAGCGCCAACAGGCCAAGAGCGAGCGTGGAGTCAGTCGTCAATTTCGGGACGCTCAACACGAACACCGCGGCGCCTGCTGCCGCAAACCCGAGGTGCCACGCGAGAGCGGCGACCCCAAATGCGGGAGTGAGTGTGAATGCTGCGTCTCTCGCGACCAACGCGCCGAGGCAAATGCCATCAGCGCCCGCGAGGCTAACGAGCAATGCGAACAGAAGTGCCAAGCGCATCTTCGCGGACTCTCCTTTCGACGTGTTCGAGGGCCGAGTCGACGGTGTCGAGTGCGGTGAGCACGTGATAGGCGAAACGAGCGCCGGCGCCGGCCATCGTCATGTCGAGTTCGCGTGCGACCATCTTCGTCATGCGGTCGAAGAGCGCGAGTGCAACGGCTTCGTCGCTCATTGGCAAGAGGACGTAGACGAGGAGATCGCCAGAGTCGTCGCGCGTCGAATACGGAAAATCAAGCTCCCGTAACGCGCTGCCCATGACGATGTCGACCAAGTCGTTTGCGCGGCCGGTGCTCGAAACCCGCAACAATGCCAAAGTGGCTGGCACTGACGCGGAGCGGAGATCCAAGAGCGCTCGTTCGAGTACGAACTCCAGGTTGGCCCGCCCACCATGCTGGATGGTCTCCTCGACGAACAAGTCGGCGACATGACCACCGAGCACCACCATGGCTTCGAGATTCTTACGCTCGAACGCCACGAAAGGCATCGACTCCACAGCCAGCACAGCGCGCAGTTTTCCTCCAGTATCGACGAACGGCACAGCCGCAAGGAGGGCCGTGGTGCTTGGATGTGCTCCGCGGGCGAGAGCAGCTGGCAGGTACGTGAGGAGGCCTTGAGCGAGAGCGTCTTTGAGAAGTGCGTCGGACTTCTTCACGACTCGCGGTTTGCCGATCACGGCGAGCGCGTCAGGCGCCATGACGTCGTTGTTCACGTCATGAAGCGACGCGACCTCCACGGAAAAGTACGCGCCGTAAATTTCGAGCAGCGCAGGAGCGATGTCCGCAAGCGAGGTCCCTCCTCGCAAGAGGCGACCCGCCGCCACGATCGCGTCGCGGAGGTTCGGTGCGGCGGGACCGCGTTGTTGCGCCATGCGCTCGTGAGAGAGTTCGAGCAAGAAGTGCGCACGTGAGAGTGTGTCGAGTCGCCGACGTGCAGTTTGCAGTCCTCGGCGGAAGCGCTGCGTGTCGCGTCGAAACACGTCCGAAAATTGCCCGGCGATCATCGTCATGGCGATCATGCCGACCACGACCTCACCGGGAAACGGCATGTGATCTTGGAGGAGCACCGTCCGCCAAAAAAATGCGACCGCCAAGTCCGTCGCCATCGCGCTCGCAAACCCCAACGCGAAACCGTGGCGAAGCGCGATCAGAATCGGCGCGACCGCGAGCCACGAGAACGAGTGGGTCAAAAAGAACGGGTCATGCGAATCAATCGCGTAGCCGACCGCAGGAAAGAGCGCAGTGATGACAATCGTCTCGAGATACACGCGCGCGGGTCGCGGCGCGGCGACTTGTTTTGGCTCGGGGGCTTGCGGCGGCAATGTCGCGCCGGAGAACGACGCCATAGGCGCGCGAACCGAAAGCCTCGCGGTCTCGCTCAGCTCTTCGCCAGGCTGTTTGGTCTCGAGGCGCTCGAGAAATTTTCCCGAGAGCGACGGGCGCTCGCTGGGCGTGAGACTGCGACGATCACTCACGGCGGCGCCAGATCGATGACCATCGAGTCGAGCAGTTTGAGTGCGGCGCCGCTCGCCGTCTCACTGCCTCCGCCATCGCGCGATCCAGATCCCGACCAAACCACGCGACTGGTCGACAACTCGATGACACGCACGGTGATGCCAACCGCGGGCTCACCATCGACGCCGTTTTTGTAGCGCCATTCCTCGACGCTCCCCGAGACGCCATAGTCGAACTTCTGACCAATGGCCCACGCGAGCGACTCCTCGTAGCGCTGACGTTCACTGATGATCAAGTGCGCGTCGTCCTCTTTGATCGGTGGATAACGATCGAGCTGCGTGACGCCCTGCTTGCGAAGCAACGTGTCGAGGATCGCTTCGACTCGCTCACCTGCTTGTGGTGTGTCAGAGAAGTTCGAAAACGGGAGCATCACCCAGCGCGCTTTTGGCCTGATCGGCGCGGTGTGCTGCACGCTCGTCGTCATGGGCGAACAACCCAGGACAACTGCGACGGTGATCGCTGAGAGGGTGCGGAGCAAGAGACGTCGAGACAGTGTATGAGCAAACTCGATCATGGGTGAGACCTTCGACGCGTTCACGTGGACGCTGAGACGTTCACTTCAAAGAGGTTGAGTATAAAAAATCGAGACCGCTGCGTTTTGATCTTCGCCGATGCCCGCGATACCGCGGTTGTAATAACCAGTTCCGCTCACGAACCCCGTACCGACGACACGGAAGCTCGCGGCGCATTGCAGGTGAGCTGCGAGTTCGGAGGAAGGAGCGTCGGATCGAGGCAAGATCACGCCAATTCCTGCGTCGCAGTCGTATCGCGGGAATGGCCGGTTGTCGGGACGATATCGCTGCTCGAAGTCGCCGCGCGTCAGATGAGTAACGACCGAGATCATTTGATAGCTGGGCGGCAGGTAGCAACCCAAGCAGTCGCGTTGCGTGAGTTGCACGTCGGTCGTGAGAGCGGCGAGTGATGTGGGTGTTAGCGAACTCGCGTTCTGGCGCTGCGCCGCGACGACTTGAACACCGACGTCCCATTCCGGGTCTCCGCGCGCGATCTTCACTCCGGCCTCCGCGCTCTCTTCGAGTCCGAGCGCGAGGTGGTCGAAACGGCGGGTGTGATCTTCGAGGCCTTCGAGAGCCGCCGAGACATAAACGCGCTTCACCAGGTCCGCGCGGACGCCCAGAGTCGCGCGCGACCGTACAGCTTCGAGTCGAAGAAACGGCGTGTCTTCGATCTTGTCGTCGAACACGACGTCGACACGTGTCGAGAGCACTCTGCCGAACGTGCGCTCGTCGAAGAATGTCGCTCGAGGCACGACGCGGTCTGGTTGATAGTTGATCCCCGCCCCCAACTCCGTGACGCTGTGCGCCTGCATCCTCCGCAACACGCCGCCGAACTCCGCCTCTGCGCGTGCGTGCGTCAGCGTGAGGTCGTCATGTGCGGGCGTCCCCGGCGACAAACTCATCGAGCGTCCCCACGCTGAGTAAAGGACGCGAAATGGCCCTAAATCGTGGGCTGCGGCGGCGTCAGGACCGACGGCGCTCAGACCGTTGTAATAGGTGTAGGTTGCACCCAGCAGCGCAGAAGGCGCATGGCGTGCCTCGATCTCGCGGAGCCTTCGCGCTGCGGCAGGTTGGTCAGCCGAGGGCTCATCGGTGAGGACGCGCTTCAGACTGCTCGCCTCGTCGTCATCCTTGCCAAGAAACTCAAACGCTCGCGCGCGTGCACTCGGCATCGACAACTGGTTGCCGGTGAGCAAGCGCTTGACCTCTCGGTAGTCGTCGTCCTCGATCGCAAGCTCGAGCCTGTATCCTTGTAACTGCGTGCGCTCGGAGCTGTCGTGGTCCTGACGTGGCACGAGCGGCCGCGCGCGATCGAGCCGACGCTCGTCGAAGTACGTGATGAGCGAGAGGTTCGCGATCTCTTTCGAGGTTGGATGCGCGGCGCGAGCAGCAGTGAGCCACCGCTCGCCCATCGCCACGCCTGAAGTCACGCGGACATGCTCGATGTGAGACGCCAGCAACGCGAGGTCATCGGGCGTTGGCGTCGCCGTCACGAGGGCCGCGAGAGCGCTCGCTTGGCGTTTGCCCATCACGTGTCGCCGCAGTCTGTCCGCAAAGACAGGCTCGCCTGTGCGCTCGAGAACATCTGCAAAGTCGATCGTCAGAGCGTCGTCGTCGGGGTGGGCTCGCCATGCACGCACATAGAACCGCATCGCGTCGCGCGAGCGGCCGATTCTGTCGAGCCCAAGCGCGAATGGCTTCCAGAGTTCGTCGCTATCGACCGCATACGGGCGCCACAGATCGAGATCGCGTCGCAATGCCACGACGTCGTCGTGATCGATCTCGTGCCATAAAATGGCCGCTTGAGCAGAGGTCGAGTCCGGTCGCAGCGAGAGTGCCATGCGATAAGCCGCATACGCCGTCGCCTCGTCGCCGAGTTCGCCAAACACCTCGCCTCGCAGCATCCAATATTGCTCGCGCTTGCTGAAGCTCGCGACGTCGTCGTCAGCCAGAGAAATGATTTGTTTCGCGCTCGCCCACCGTGCACGTGTTGCTTCGAGGTCCGCTGCGAAGAGGAGCGTCGTGGGTTCTTTCGTGACCGCGTAGTCGGCGAGCGCAACTTGCAGCGCTTCCTCCAACGAGCCTGCTTCTTTGGCGAGAGTCATCAGCCGCGAGGCGACATTCACTGTCGTGGGAGCCTTCATCCATACCTTGCGATACGCGTCGAGCGCGACGGCGTCGTCCTCGAGTTCCCACGCCAGCGTAGCTAGGTCGTGCCAAAATTCGACTTCATCGGGAGGCAGTCCGTACGCGTGTGCTTTCAAAACGTCATACGCGGTCTCGGTTTTTCCCGTGCGCGCCAGATCGCGTTCGTACTCGAGCACCTGCGCAGGGGTGAGCGCGAACGGGTCATCACGGTCGAGGTCTTTCCAAACGGCAGCGGCGGCCGTCGATTGCGAATCGCGTTCGAGTAACTGCGCGAGCATGACGCGCGTGCGTACCTCTTTGGGGAATCGTGCGAGCCGTTGATGCAAGAGCTTGAGCGCTTGGTCGGGCGCACCGATCGTCTCGAGCGAGACCATGGCTTGCTCGACCTCCTCGACAGTCGCGTTGGGCGCCATCGCACGCGCCGACAACAACCGAGCGATGGTCTGGTCGTCGCTCAGCATGTGCGCCAAACGCAGCGCGTTGCCGAACGGAGTTCCAGCGGCTGAAACTGGCCGGGCGGTGCCACCGCGATCCTCCGGACGCACGGCGTCGCCGGCATGCGCGAGCGACGATAACGCGAGCGCAATCGCAGACAGGACCACGACTCGTCTCATCGGGAGTGCCCGTTCGACAGGAGCCACAACCAGTCATCGAGCGCGAGTTCTGGTTGGCCCGACCATTCGGCAACATGCGCCTCGAGTTCGCGAACGCGTGCATCGTTGGGTCGCATCTCGCGCAGCCTCTTGATGAGAGGCAGCGCCGCCGCTGGATCGCCCGCCCACAACTCGCGGGTCGCCTGCTGCTCGATCATCCCTTCGTCGTCGGGGTCCGTGGCGAGCAATCTGCGTCCGAGATCTCTGGCGAGTTGGGTTCGATTCGCCCCCGTCGCGAGCGCGACTGTCTTCGCCAACAAGTCGACGTCGTTTGGGTAGCGACCAAGATACACCTGAGCGAGATCGCACGCCTCGCCCACACGATTGTCTGCTTCGAGCGCTTCGAGTGCTGCGGTCCGGTTTCGGGTCGCGCGGCCTGGCTCGTTCGCGCTGGACGCGGCACGGTCATAGGCCTTCGCTGACCCGACACTGTCGCCAGACGATCGGAGCCATTTTCCAGCCTCCTCGAGGAAGTCGACTGCGTGGGCGGAGTCGGCGTCGGCCGCTCGCAAATAGAAGCGCGCAGCAAGACGCGAGTCCTCGAGTTCGAGGGCGAGTCTTGCGTATGCGGGGAGTCTGTCTCGACGCTCTGGCAACTCTGCCATCCGAGAGAGTTCGACTTTGATGGCGGCGAACGCGATCTTCTTCGAGGGATCACCGTCGGGGATTGCACGCGCTCTCGCCAGCAGCACGTCGAATCTGAGGTCAGTGGCCACGGAGCCGAGAACAGGATCATTGATCACCGGCTCTAACGCGGCGAGCGCATCGCTCCACTCCCCGAGGGCGATGAGATGGCGCGCGTAGATCAGCTGAAGGTGCATGTCGTGCGGATCCGATCGCGTGAGCACGCGCAGATAAGCGATCGAATAGGCGTTGGGCGTTTGGTCGTTCGCGAACTCGGCATACTCACGCCGCGTCGGAAATACGGCGGCGAGACCAGCGCCGAGAACGAACGCAAACTCCACGAGCAAACGCGATCCTGCGAGCGGCTTGCGTTCGCGCTGTCGTCCGCGCCTAGCGACACTCAAGGGTGGCGTCTCCTGTGTCGACGATGACCGATTGAAACACGATGGTCGCGCCGTTGCGCATGCCAAACAGTGTCCCTTGTGCGGTGACCAACGTGCAGCCGCCAGTCGCGGGTGCGCCGCCGATGACGATGGAGAGCGGGACACGTCCAGCGATGCGCATGCTCGCGCCGTGCTCCGTCGACTTCCACGACACGACGGATCCGTTCGCGCTCTCTAAATAGGGTCGCGCAGGGGCACTCGTCGACAGCCCAATCACCGCAAGTCCATTGGGTGCAAGATGCACATATCTGCCTTGCGCCAAGTCATGCACGCCAGCGACGCTCTTCGATGTGTTCATGTCGGGCCAGCCCAACGGCCCATCCAGTCTCACAGTGTGCAGATCACCATAGTTGCCGATCTCCCACGCTGAACCATCAACCCGTTTTGCGAGTGTCGCGCGCTGAAACGACAGCACCTTCACGGCGTAGTCACTCACGAACAGAGGGGTTGTCTCTTGCTTCATTGCCCACGCGTACACCTCGTGCAGCGCGGTGAGCGCGGCGAGCTTTGCAGCCGAATAGAAGTGATAATAAAGCGTGATCGTGCTCGTTCGTCGCGGGCGATCGTTCAGCTCGAAGGTCTCGATCGCGCGACGATATCCGTAAAATGGTCCGTGCCAGTCGTTGGTGTAGACGTTCTCGTTCTCGACAGGGGCGAACACTTGATAGACGCCGGGCGCGTGCGTCAGTCCCATGGCCGATGCGTGCGTGAACGTCGGGACGTCGACCGTGCGCGTCGCGCCGCCGCCGTTGATGTTGAGAAGCCCCAAGGTCGTCGCGGCAGCAACTGCAGTGCTGCTGGGCAAACAGTCTCCGGTCCATTGAACGACGGCGACCTTCTTGCCAGCCGGTGCGAGGCGCGTGTTGATGTAGTCGGTGGAGCCCTTGATCTCTCGATTGAGATCGAACGTGTAGTTTGGGACTCGCAAAAAAGGCAGCGGCGGACCACGAAGACCGGCCTCCGCATCGTGCCAATCAAAAGGATGACTATAGAGGTGCGTGCCGATCTCCACGTTGGGTAGCGCGAAGATCTGACGCGCGATCGCTTCGAGTTTCGGAGAGTCTTGGGGATACAAACCCGTCGGGCCGATCTCGCCCTCGATGATCGAGACCGTGTGCGGGATGGGATACTTCTTGAGCACTTCGTCGAGCACGACTTGTCCGCAATACGGCCCACCTCGTCGCTCTGCGCGACTCACGAATGCATCGCCGTCGATGTGTACGGTCAAAATGCGGCGGCCACTCTCTGTCGTCACGTCGGGTGTCGGAATCGCAGGCAGCGCGAGTGCGTCTTTCAAAAACTTGAACGGATCGAGGATCCACCGACGCACCTCTTCGATGCCTTCTTCGATCATATAGGGAGAGAAGACCGCGCCACCCCACGGACCCAAAACGGCGCCGTCCCAAGAATGATTGGCGGCGTCGGTGACACGGAGCAAACTCTTGATCGCGGCGTCCTTCAGGACGATTGGCGATCGCTCGCGCAAGTGCGGCCGCGCGGGTGCTTCGAAGCCGAAATACGGACTGAGCGTGAGAGCCATCGGTGCGACGGCGGCCACTGGTGCGTTCGTCAGACCAAGTCGCGACAAAAAAGCCGTGTCTGCTTCGAAGCCAAACCCCTCGAGAAAAGCCACGCGAATGCCACGATCCATCTGCGTGACGATCCAGCGTCGCGTGGCGCCTTCGTCGTCGCTGCCTTCGGGGATGAGCACGACGACACCCGCACTCTGTCCCACGAGATCGTCTTGCGGCAGTGGCAATCTCACATCCAGATAGTCGACCGCGTACCCGAGGTACTCGAGCACTGGTGCGATGAGCACCACGGCGTCGTGCAACACCGTCGAGGTGGCGTTGCTTTTGTAGAGCAACGAGATGTGACGCGGCACGATCTCTACGCTGCCCACGCCGACTTCATCGAGTTGAGGGACGGTCACCCACGGATCGAAACCGGCGCGCAAAATCCGTCGTGCTGTTTCGCGACGCGCCTCCATCTGCGTCGGTGGCACGTAGTCGATCACCGTCACGGGCAGGTTGTAACGCGTACGCGCTTCGGTCAGACGCTGTTCGAGCGCTACGGTCTGCGCAGGATCGACCTCGGTGTATCGAAGACCACTGGCGTCCGACGTGCGGTAGAGCGATTCGGCGACGACGCCATCAATGGGCGTCTGAAGCTTGGGCAAAATGTCGAAGCCCCGATTGAAGAGGACCTTCGCATCAGGATGTCGCGCTTTGAGCGCGGTCACGATCGCTGCAATGCCTTGCGCGTGAGCATCTCGCTCGGCAGAGTCGGCGGTCGTGCGTTCGTAACTGTCGAGCGTGTCGAGAAAGAAGGCCGAAAACCCCTTGCCCCAGAGTGGTTCGAAGACGTGGTCGATCAAGAAGGTGTGCCACTCGGACTTGCGCGTGTCGATGATGTCGCTCCCCCATGCGGGGTTTGCCGCCAAGACCAAATTGGCTGGGATGTCTTTGCGCCAAGCACGCGAGCGGTTGACCTCTCCCACGCTCACGTAGGCGAAGACCTCCGCTCGCGCCGAAATTGGTTAGTGATCGAAATGGTCCGGCTCGACCACCACGCGATCGAAATGAGCAAAGAGCGAGAGCGGAGGGTGCTGGCCATAGAAAAACGCTGTCGCCACATTGGGTGGAGGCAACGGCGCGGCGTGCAACGAGGGCGCGTGACTGATCGCACATGCGACGATCGCGACGATGATCCATCGCAGCCACGGTGATGGCACGTCTCCGGCTTTGCCAAAGCGTGGTCTACAGACCGTGCGGCTCTTGATCATTTTTACCGTAAGCTACTCTTCGCGATCGCTCTGCGATCGTGGTGGAGGAAATCGTCAGTGCGCTCTTTAGTCGTCATCATAACTTGCGCAGCACTCGCTGGTTGTCCAACAGCACGACACGCGCAGCAAGACGCTGACTCAGTGGACGCGGCAACGTCCACCCCTGTGGTCGCGA
>JAYVXK010000852.1:0-4401 GCA_043785265.1 Myxococcales bacterium
GCGGTGCATCCCGACACGCAGATGCGAGCGAAGGTCGACGCGGATGGAGTCACGTTGTCGAGAGCCGGAGAATCCTGGAGCGCGAACCTCCATACGGCGAGCATTGGATGTCACTCGACTACCCGCAAAATTGCCTCTCGAGATGCAACTGCCAACACCCTGGGCCATCGCGTGCAAGTCGAAAAGAGCGTCGGCGACCAGCGTTTCACTGAGTGGTATTTGCAGGCAACACTTGGATTGGAGCAAGGCTGGACCCTCCACGAAAATCCGTGCCCAGCTGGTGACACCGAACTCGACATGTCCGTCTCGGGCCTTGTGGTCGCCGATGGGAAGGACGGGCTCGTGCTCCGTGACGCGAATGGCTCTCCGAAGGTGCACTACACGGACGTGTGGGCGCGAGACGCAAATGGAAGACCTCTCGCGACCGCGATGACTGCAAGCAGTGGGGGCATCGCGATTCGTGTCGACACACGCGGCGCTGCGTTTCCTGTGGAGGTAGACCCACTCGTTTGGACGCAACAGCAAGAACTCACCGCGAGCGATGGCAGCGCATACGACTCCTTCGGATTCTCTGTAGCCATTTCCGGCGGCACTGCGATCGTGGGGGCGTACGCCAAGCAGGTCGGCGCAAACACCGCGCAAGGTGCGGCTTACGTCTTCGTGCAAAATGGGAAGACGTGGACCGAGCAGCAGAAACTCGTCGCCAGCGACGGCGGAGGATTAGACTACTTTGGTAGCTCGGTGGCTGTTTCCGGCGGCACGGCGATCGTGGGCGCTAACGGCAACAACACCAACCAAGGCGCGGCTTACGTCTTCGTGCAGAATGGGAAGACGTGGACTGAGCAGCAGAAACTCGTCGCGAGCGACGGCGTTGCAAGCGACTACTTTGGCATCTCGACCTCAGTTTCCAACGGCATCGCGGTCGTCGGCGCGCTCAAGGTCAACAGCACAGCAACCAAAGGAGCGGCATACGTCTTTGTTCAGAACGGCAATACCTGGACCGAGCAGCAGCAACTTGTCGCGAGTGACGGTGTCGCGGGCGACCGCATGGGCGTTTCGGTTGCAATCTCAGGCGGGACTGTAGTCGCAGGGGCCGACAGTAAGACCTCTGGCAAAGGCGCGGCGTACGTCTTCGTACAGAACGGCAACACCTGGACCGAGCAGCAACAACTCAAGGCCAGCGACGCAGCCTCCAATGACTACTTGGGCAATTCGGTCGCTCTCTCAGGCAACACCGCAGTGGTGGCCGCCCCGAACAAGACAGTCGGCGCCAACACTGGGCAAGGCGCAGCGTATGTCTTCGTGCGTAACAATGGTGTCTGGACCGAGCAGCAAAAGCTCACCGCCAGCGATGGTGCATCAGGCGACAAATTCGGTAACCGGGTGGCGGTTTCAGGTGGCACAGCGGTTGTTGGGGCCCCTGACAAAAAGGTCGGCGCTAACGCAAACCAAGGAGGCGTCTACGTCTTTGCGCAAAGCGGCACGACGTGGAGCGAGCAACAGAAGCTGACGGCGAGCGACGGAGCCATAGGTGACCGCTTCGGTAATTCGGTGGCAGCTTCTGGTGTACTTGCGGTCGTGGGCGCGGTTGGAAAAAAGGTGGGCTCCAGTGACGGCCAGGGCGCGGCTTATGTGTTCAGCCTGGGCACGGCGAACGGCACACCGTGCACCACGCCATCCGACTGCGCCACCGGCAGCGGCTTTTGCGTCGATGGTGTTTGTTGCGACACCGCTTGCACAGATGTCTGCCAAGCATGCTCCGCGTCGGCCAAGCAGTCTGGGAAGGACGACGGCACGTGCGGGGCTGCACTCAACGGAACCAACCCACACAAAGACGCATGCGCGATCGACCCGCCGGCCACCTGTGGTCGCGATGGAATGTGCGACGGCGCAGGAAACTGTCGGCTCCATCCGCCTACCGGCACCGTGTGCGGAGCAACGTGTTCGGCTGACCAAGAAACCAGCAGCGCTTGCGACGGCGGCAAGTGCATACCTGGCGTCTCCAAGACCTGTGGTCGCTATGTTTGCGGCGCGACGAAGTGCAAGACTTCGTGCACCACGAAGGCCGATTGCATCTCAGGCTTCGTCTGCGACACTGCCGCTGCTGCCTGCATTCCTGATGTCAGTTGCGTCGGCAACGCGTCACGTCGCGCTGACGGCTCGCTTGTCCAGTGTGCGCCCTATCGATGCGACACGAACGGCGCTTGCAAGTCCTTGTGCAACTCGGTCGACGACTGCTTTGCGCCTGCGGTCTGCAATCCTTCTGGCGCGTGCGTCGCGCCCGGTGCCAGCAGCTCTGGCAGCTCGGGCGGATGTTCCACGAGTAGAGGCGACACGACTCCATGGGGGCTCGCAGGCTGGGCGCTCTTGGGAGTGGTGACAGGACTGCGGCGCCGATCGCGCTCTCGGCGGCGACCGCTCTAGCTCGGGCCGCATTGGTGTAGTGTCCGCGCCATGAGCGAAGTGACCGAGCTACTCGAGAACATGGAGAAGGCTGGACATGGCGGTGGTGGGCACGGCGACCACGGCCATGAAGACGGCAAAAAAGGCCCGCAAAAAGCCATCGGAGTCACGATGGCGTTGCTCGGTGTCATGCTCGCGCTGTGCGCTGCGCTCGTTGGATCTGCGCGCACCGCGCTCATCAAGACCACAGTCGAGCAGTCGAACAAGTGGAGCGTCTATCAGTCCGAGTCCACCAAGTTTCGAATGATCGAAGCGGATGTGGAGATGCTACATGCGCTCACGCCGAGCAAGACGGAGCTGAGCCGGTTCGAGCAAAAACTCGCCGAGATCAAGAGTCGCTCCGGCAAGGGCGACGACGAAGACACCGCAGAAATCAAAGAGACGATCCACGTGGCGACGGTCGAACTCGCCGAAGTGCTCAGCCCCGACAAGGAGGACGAAGATCGCCTCGCTGGCATCGGCGCAAAATACAAACGAGACATGGCCGAAGCGAAAGAAGACGCCGAGGCTTACGACGTCGCAATCGAGGCTTACCAAGACGCGGCAGAAGGTTTCGAGCACGCGCAACTGTGCGCAGAGATCGGCATCGTCATTGCGTCGATAGCGCTCTTGATGGCGAGCAGAAAGGTGTGGCTGGTGGCTGTCGTGATTGGTTTGGTCGGCGCGACTTTCGTCGCGTTGGCGTTTCATGACGAGCACGACAAATTGGTCGCGGCGCAAAAAAAAATCGCCGACGCACAGAACAACGCGGCGGCGATGGAGAAAGACGACGAAGACGATGGCGACACTCCGTCGGCCGAAAAGAAGGACGACAAGGCCGCGCCAGAAAAGAAAGACGACAAGCCCGCAGCGACTCCAGACAAGGCGGACACCAAGCCCGCGCCCGTTCCAGTGCCCACGCCTGCGCCTGCGAAAAAGGACGCCGGCGTGACTCTCGGGTTTTGAGTTGGTTGATGAGAATCGAATATTCCGCCTGAATTAGGCTGTTTTCGCCGTCTGAGTGGGATTGGTTCAGCGCCAACGGTTTCGCGTAATTTCATTTCTCAATTCAACGAGTTTGAGCGCAGCATGCGCCGTCTCCCCGCGATCGCGAGCGTGCGGACTGAACCCAAGATAGGAACCACCATGCGTTTGTATCGCCCTTGTTGCGCTGTTCTTCTCGCTCTCTCTCCCGCGGCAATCGCGTGCGGAGGCAGCATCGATACGGGGAGCACTCAGGCCGCAGACGCATCGCCCACGCAAGATGTCGTCGCCCCGACCTTCGACGGCGGCCCCGTCGAGGTCGATGCAGCGCCTCCGCTGCCGTTTCCTGCGTTCACGCCGCCGAGTCCGCCGCAGGTGGTGACGAGCAATGGTCCGGTCCTCAAGTCGCCAAAGTTCGTTCCCGTGTTCTTTGCCAATGGCGATCAAACGCAGAACAAAGCAGTCGCAGACTACGTAAGTAAGATCGGTCAAACGCAATACTGGACGGCCGTCGTGAGTGAATACGGCGTCGGAGCGGGTGTCGGTTTACCGCCCGTGCAGCTCTTGGCTGCTGACAACCCCGCAGCATCGATCTCCGACTCCGACATCCAGGCGTGGCTCTCTGCCAAACTCAACGCAGACGATCCGGCGTTTCCAAAACCCGACGAAAACACCATTTATGCGATCTTTTACCCCGCCAGCACCACCATCGATCTCCAGGGGTCGCAGAGCTGTCAGTCGTTCGGCGGCTATCACAACAACATCACGCTCGACTCCAGTCACAGCGGGATGGATGTTGCCTATGCCGTGATGCCCGACTGCGGGCAATTCGGCAATCAAAGCGGCATCGATGCTCTCACGGGCACGACCAGTCACGAGTTCATGGAAGCGGCGACCGATCCGTTCCCGTCGTCGAGCCCTGCGTACTCACAGGTCGACGATGCCCACATCTACTGGGAAACGTTTTTGGGCGGC
>JAYVXK010000853.1:0-13730 GCA_043785265.1 Myxococcales bacterium
CGGCGCGAGCATTCGCAGTCGCGTCGTGCTCGTCACGGGTGCGGGCGGCAGCATTGGCTCGGAGCTCTGTCGCCAGGTATGTCGGTTCGGTCCGTCACGCTTGGTGCTCGTCGAGCGTTTCGAGAATGCGCTATTCGAAATTCACCGCGAGCTCACGTCGCTGTTCCCTCATGTGCCGATCGAGCCGGTCGTGGCAGATGTCTGCGATGCTGTACGCATCGACCAGGTGATGGACTCCTCACGTCCGGAGCTCGTGATCCACGCAGCAGCGCACAAACACGTGCCGATGATGGAGTGGAATCCGGGCGAGGCGATCAAGAACAACGTCTTCGGCACCAAGAAGGTCGCGGACCTCGCGGACGAATACGGCGTCGAGAAGTTCGTGATGGTGTCGACCGACAAGGCCGTCAACCCGACGTCGATCATGGGCGTGTCCAAGCGCTGCGCGGAGATCTACGTGCAGTCGCTCTCGCAGCGCAGCAAGACGCACTACGTGACCGTGCGGTTCGGCAACGTGCTGGGCAGCGCAGGCAGCGTCATCCCGCTGTTTCAAGAGCAGATCGCCGCGGGCGGTCCGGTGTCGGTCACACATCCCGACATGAAGCGGTACTTCATGACGATTCCCGAGGCGTGTCAGTTGATTTTGCAGGCGGGCGCGATGGGCAATGGCGGAGAGATCTTCGTGCTCGACATGGGCGAGCCAGTGAAGATCGTAGACCTCGCGCGCGATCTCATCATTCTGTCGGGGCTCGTGCCTGGCGAAGACATCGAGATCAAGTTCACAGGCATTCGTCCTGGAGAGAAGTTGTTCGAAGAGCTTGCGACGGACGACGAGCACGCCGACACGACCAAGCATCCTAAGATCTTCGTCGGGAGGTTTCGGCCTTATGAAGAAGAGAAGGTTCGCGCAGGGCTCGAGGAGTTGCATGCGCTGAGCGATGGAGCGGACCGCGAGGCTATTAAGCAGGCGTTTCGTGCGCTCGTGCCTGAGTACAGCGGGCCGAGAGATGTGAAGGATCGGAAGTCCACGCCCACGCCGGGTAAGGCGATGGAGAAGCGCGTGGATCGGACCGTCAACTAGGCGCTGCTCGATTGCCTCGGGGGATCCTTCGCTACGCTCAGGATGACAAGGGTGTAGGGGCGCTCTGTCATCGGTGCTGGGAGGCCCTCATGTCATCCTGAGCGGAGCGAAGGAATCCCCCGAGTGCAACTGGGTTGACCACTTGACCCAGCAGAGCTTTGCCGGCACGATCAGAGAAGAATCTCGGTCATGTCGAACGCATCCAAGAAGATCCAGCTACCGGAAGACCTTCAAGCCTTCGCAGAGAAGCGCGTGCGCGCGGTCAGAACACCAGTGTTGTGGAGGTCGTGAAGGAAGCGCTCGAAGAGAAAAAGCGAGCAGCCTTGCGAGAGGCGCTCGATGCTGGGATTGCGGAACTGGACGCCGGGCTTGGCGTGCGATCGTCGCCTAAGGAGCTGATGGCGGAGATTCACGCAGAGCTCGGAATGAAGCGCGACGACTGAGCCGGACGATGGCCGACGTGATCCGTTCGCCGCGTGCGAGAAACGACATCAAACGGGTTCTGCAATACACGATCAAGAAGTGGGGAGCGTTGTGTGAACGGAGACTGGCCCTGGGCGGACGAATCGGTCGCGTAAAGCACGGACGGCGCCTGCGCGATCGCGTGGACCTGTCATCCTGAGCGGAGCGAAGGATCCCCCGAGTGCATCGTTGCCCAATGACTCAGGGCGGCGCTGGCAAGGTGACCGCGGCGCGCTCCCGGTTGGCGAGTGCGGCGTACTCTGGATGGTTAGGGTTGAGTCGCGCGAGTTTTTCGTAAGCGTCGAGTGCGTCGGCGTGGAGGCCCAAGCGGGCCGCGTGAGAGGCGACAGGCTCCAACACGTCTGTGCGTTCTGGGGTGATCTGCGCAGCGTGACGGAGGAAGACCAACGCGCGGCTGGTGTTGCCACGGCGGTCTTCGAGGCTCGCGGCCAACATGAGGAGTGAGACGCACGCGTCGTCGTCTTTGCATGCCGCATGACTGAGGTCGTCGATGGCGCGCGTGGCCTCGGTGTCGCGATGGAGATCGGTCGCGAGCAACGCCAGACCGTTCAGACACGACGGACGATCGCCGCTCGTCTCACACGCTTGGCGCAAGTGGTCCAACCCGCCCGCAGGATCGCCTTGCATGGCCATGACACGCGCGCGAACGACGAACGCGGTGCTCGATGTGGGGTCTCTCGCTTCGGCGCGATCGGCTGCTTCTAGGGCTATTTTGGGGCAGGATCCGTCTGCGCACCAAGGGGCTGCGTCGCCTGCTTCAAGATCGGCGAGTGCGTCTTGGACGAGTCGTTGCTCTGCGAGAACAGTCACGTTGAGTACGGGTCCACGTGACAGCAAGTCTTGGTCGATTCGCCAGCGGGTCGCGGGAAGGCTCGATGCAAGCGCACGCGAGATGCTCTCCAAAGACTCCACACCCGCTTTGCCATTCGGAGCGATTTCTTGCGCGTCTTCGAAGGAGCCCACGAGAGTCACCAACTCAGTCGAGGGGATGAGTCCTGCGCCTTGCTCTGCCGCGAGTCGGTACTCGAGACGCGCTTGCGCTGGAGAGCGGCGGCGTAACCATCGCGCGAGAACCAGGTGCGCAGGACCATAGACTGGTGCTCGGTCGAGTGTGCGCTCCATCCAAGGCATGACGCTCTCATGGTGGGTAAAGAGTGCGTGTGCACCCCCGAGATAAGGAAAGTACGCCTCGGCAGGATGACTAAGCATCGCCTCACGGATCTGGGCGCGAAAAGCAGCATCACTTAGGTTGGTGTCCGACGATGCGTTCCTTAGGCGAATCCGTTCGTCGAGCAGTTCGTGAGAGCGCCCAGAGAGCGCAACGGGGATCGCGATCATCGCGGCGCCGGCAGAAATGGCCACGAGCAAGCGTGGACGTGAGGCCCAGAGGTCCCATTTGTTGCGACGTCCGTCTGTGGAACCACCGACGACAATGGCCGCGCACGTCACGAGAGCGAGGACGACTCCAGGGACTTCTGAGCTGAAGTCGACGAGGTTGTGCAGTGCGAGAACACTGAGAGCAAACCATGGACCTAAGGCCATGTCGCCGCGCGAGAGTGCCGAGCGTGGGCTTAAGGCATAGGCTAAGGAACCGAAGCCTAAGGTTGCTGCGATGGCGCCCCATTCGGTGAACCACTGAGAGAGGATGTTCTCCGGATGGCTGAACACGATGAAGCCGGCTCCGGCTCCTGTGCGGAACTCGGGGAAGGTCGATTCGAATGCGCCGCGTCCGACGCCGAAGAGAGGATAGTTGGGGAGCATGGATCCAAAACAGCTGCGGGTGACACTGAGTTTGGAGAGGTCTTTGTCTGCGAGCTGGTCGAGCGAGGAGTCGAATGCGGCGAGCACGAACATTCCGACGCCCGCCGCAACGGCTGCGGCGGTGAGCACTACGGCCGCGCGAACATCCCTGCCCTCGCGCTTCCGCAAGACGTACAGCGCAGTTCCGAGGATGAGACCGAAGAGCATCGACCCCACTCCACCTCGCGACGCGAGCCAAAGCTCAGTCGCGCACAAGAATAACGTGAGCGACGCGATGACCGCGCGCGGAGCGATCGGGCGAGGGCTGAGCAGAGCCCCAAACGCCACCATGGCCCCGATGTTCACGTAACCCGCGAGGTGATTGATGTTCAGAAGAGGAGCGATGCTCGACACCCCGGTCTTGGGCGTGATGAGGCCATAGACTTTGTCGACGCCGACAGCTGGATGCGCGATCGCCGCAACCGCCACGAGCGCACAGCTGGTGATCAAGACCCACGACAGGAACGCGACACCCTGACGGCGACGTGCGATGCGAACGGCTGTGAGAAATGCGACGAGATACGCGAGCCCACGGAGGACTTCGATCTTCGTCGCAATGGGATCGAGCGAAATGGGGTGCCACCGGGGACCCGGCTCGCCCAAAGGAGAGAGCGAGCGTGCCCAAACGTCTGCGGTGTGCGGTGCGATGGCTGCGATGAGGCCCGCCGGAAGAGGGATCGTTTGAAACGCTGTGTACAGGGTCAGGCCGAGCGCAGTGATGAACACTAAGGTCGCGACCCCACGTGGCAGTGTGGCTTCTGCACCCGACCACACCAGAGCCAACGAGAGGCACAGACCAGCGACGACGCAGCAGAGAACGGGGGTGTCGAGACTCCCTAAAGCCAACGCCGAGCCGCCGATCGCCAACGCGAAGGTGGCCTGGCCGGCGATCGTGAGGCGACTAAGTGAGCGCTCGGCGCGGGAGGTGGACACGCTAATGGGGCTCAGGGGTGGTCTCGAAGTGACTTCGCGTCGACATGGTCATGATGCACGTCGGTTGGGGCGTGTTCACGTAGTTGCGTCTCGGCTTCGCGATGTTCTTGCGCTCGCTTGAATGACCACGTTTCCGATGCTACCAATCAACAGCGGTTCAGAGGCGATTGCGCGCATTATTGATTGGAATCCATGTCGTCTGCACTCGTCATCTCGCTCGATTTCGAACTCTACTGGGGATTGCGCGACGTAGTTCCGTTGGAGAGCTATCGCAACAACCTACTTGGCGTCCGCGAAGCGATTCCCGCGATGCTAGACCTCTTCGCGAAGCGCGGCATCCACGCGACCTGGGCGACAGTTGGCATGCTCTTCTGCTCCTCGAAGCGTGAGCTCGAAGCGCTCTGTCCGTCGCGACTACCAAAGTATGATGATGCGTCGCTCTCCCCTTACGATCTGTCAGCTGTCGGAGACGACGAGAGATCGGACCCGTTCCACTTCGCCCCGAGTCTGATTCAGCGCATCGCGACGACCCCAGGTCAGGAGGTCGGGAGCCACACCTTTTCGCACTTCTATTGTCTCGAACCAGGACCGGTCGAAGCAGACTTCGACGCAGACTTGGACAGCGCGCAGAAAGCTGCGGCCAGGCTAGGCGTGACGCTTCGAAGCTTGGTGTTTCCGCGGAACCAGCACAACCCAAGGTACGTGAAGACCCTCGCGGCACGAGGGCTGCGAACCTATCGGTCCAGCGGCAGGTGGCCTTACGCGCCAGGCAGAGCAGCTGAATCACGTGCGACGCGTGGAGTCCGACTGCTGGACAGCTATGTTCCGGTCGCTGGCGAGCGCGGATTTGCGCCTCCGCGTCCAGACGCGTTGGGACTGTCGGATGTACCTGCGAGCGCGTTTCTGCGTCCCTATTCACGCCGCCTTCGTGCTCTGGAGCCATTGAAGATACGTCGGCTGACGCACGCGATGACTCGGGCCGCCAAGCGCGGGGAGTTGTTCCATCTCTGGTGGCATCCGCATAACTTCGGGATCAACCTCCGCGAGAACATGGCGAACTTGTCTGCGGTTCTGGATTGCTTTGAGGCGCTCCGCCGAGACCATGGGATGCAGAGCCTCTCGATGATTGAGGCCAGTCAATAGTCGCTCATGGGATCAATCCTGCTGATCATCGTGACTGCCGGGCTTTTGGCAGCAATACAAATCCGTAAGTTTCGCGGTGCGGAAGCCCGACTATTGACCGCATCGTTCCTCGCCCACATGGTCGGCTCATTTCTGCAGTTCGCGACGCAGGAATACTACTACGGGGTTAGCGACGCTCACGCATATATGGACTACGGCGAGTTCATGGCGCGATTGGTGGAGGTGGATTTTTCCCGATTCGCCCCCGAGGTCCTGAAGGTGATTCTGCATATGCAGTCTGCCTTTCCGGCTTACGTGGCTGGTGACGTTGGCAGCTCGTCATCGACTATGGCTGGTCTCGCCGCACCAGTCTGTTACCTTTTTGGGCCCTCGCTTCTCGCAGCCTGTGTAGTGACCTCCGTCCTTGGATGGTTCGGCCAGTTGTTTCTCTATCGAGTAGCTTGCGAGGAGTTGAGAGAGGCCGACCGGAGCGCTGCCGGTTATGCCATCCTGCTAATGCCGTCAGTCGTATTCTGGGGTTCGGGCTTTAATAAGGAAGCGTTCGCTTTTGCTGGGCTTGGAGCGCTCTGCTTCTCATGCCACCAGGTCGTGAGTCATGGGAAATTGCGATACATTCCAATGGCGATTTTGGGGACGCTCGCCGTTGGGCTGATCAAGCCTTACATCCTCTTCCCATTCGTCTTGGGACTGAGTGCCTGGATATATGTTGCGCGTGCCGGCTCCTCTGGGAGAGTCGCCCTCAAGCCGGTCTATCTCGGTCTAGCAGCGGTCGTTGCGATCATGGGGCTTCTGATTATCGGCCAGATTTTTCCCGAGTTCGCCGTCTCGAACGTCGCTCAAAGCGCAGCCACGCAACAAGAGCTGTGGACTCAGGGTGAGGGCGGTTCGACGCTGCAACTTGGCAGTGGCGATGCGACAACTATCATGCAGCAATTGCCCTTCATTCCACTTGCCATCGTCAACGCGCTCTTTCGCCCATTCTTATTCGAAGCGCGCAATCCACCCATGCTGGGCGCCGCCCTAGAGACCACGCTCCTTGCGGTCGTGTCTGTTCAGATGTTCGCCAGGTTCAAGCTTAGGCGTGCGTGGGAGATCCTGTTGGAGACGCCGCTTCTCGTCGCTTCCACCGTGTTCGTCCTTACGTTTTCGATCGCCGTTGGCCTCACAGCTAGTAACTTAGGCTCTCTGTCTCGCTACCGAATGCCGATGATCCCGCTGTACGCCATGCTGCTCTTTGTCATGCGGCGTCGACTCGGCGCGGAACCCTCGCGCGAGTCCCCGAAAAGCGCCGCGGAAGGTGCTCGTCGCAGCGTGGGGTCGTAGCCTGCTTGAATATCCGCCACCTTCCCATCACCAGTTGAAGCAAGTTGCCCCCCGTCGGCGCCAGACAGACGTTAATTGAAGAGGAGCATCAGTCCACATGACCAAAGACGAAGCCATTCGACTCATCGAGGAAGCAGTCGCGGCAGACCACGGAACCGTGCAGGGCGAAGAGACTCTCGAGAAAATCTCGTGGGATTCAATGGCCAGTGTGAGTTTCATCGCGCTCGTCGATGAGCATCAAGGTCGCACGCTAGACGCCAAGGTCGTCGCGAAGTGCCGGACAGTGCCTGATCTCGTGGCGATCCTGCTCGAAGCGAGCTGATTGAACGTGCGCGCTCACATCAAGGCCATCGAAATTGCGCTGCCCTCGAAGGTCCTCACGAACCAAGAACTCGAGACTTCCACCGAGTGGACTGCGGACAAGATTGAGGCAAAGACCGGCATCGCCGAGCGACGCGTGAGCGGACCTGAAGAATTCTCCTCCGATCTAGCGGTGGCGGCAGCGAAGCGACTCTTCGCGAGCGGAGCGTGCACTCCTTCCAACATCGACTTCGTCCTCTTGTGTACTCAGAGCCCCGACTACTTGCTTCCCACGACCGCGTGCATCGTCCAAAACCGCTTGGGCATTCCTACAAGTGCTGGAGCGCTCGACTTCAACCTGGGATGCTCGGGATATGTGTATGGATTGTCGTTGGCGAAGGGTTTAATCGAGACGGGCCAAGCCCGTCGCCTACTACTGCTGACCGCTGAGACTTACACAAAATTCATCCATCCCAATGATCGCAGTGTGCGCACAATCTTCGGCGACGGCGCGTCCGCTTCGTTGGTTTGTGGCGACGAAAGCGACAAGGGCGGCCTCGAGGCGTTCGTGTTTGGGACTGACGGCTCCGGTGCCAAGAATCTCATCGTCCCTACCAGTGGACTGCGCGAGCCTCGCACCACGGAGACGGCGAAAACCAGCGTCGACGAGAGCGGTAACACACGGTCTGGTGACAACCTCTTCATGAACGGCTCGGAGGTCTTCACATTCACCTTACGAGAAGTACCCAAGGCGGTGAACGCGCTGCTCGCACGATCTGGCGACACGATCGAATCGGTCGACTTATTCGTTTTTCACCAGGCAAACACCTTCATGCTCGAGCACCTTCGCAAGAAGATGAAGGTACCTACCGAAAAGTTCTACGTCGCCATGAGAGAGGTCGGAAACACGGTCTCGTCGACGATCCCCATCGCGTTGAAACACGCGCTCGACGCAGGACGCCTGAAGCCTGGGGCGCGTGTTGTGCTCGTGGGTTTTGGCGTGGGCTATTCGTGGGCTGGGTGCGCGCTCACGTGGCATTCGTGAGCGATTCGAAAGACCCGTCAGCATCCAGCGTTGAGGTCGTCGCGCTCACGCCGGATCTCATTGCGCCTTACATCGAGTTCGCGAAAGAGGCGTTTGGCGCGGATTCCTACCAGTCTCGACGCGGCTTCCTTCGCTGGCACTACGAGAAAGCTCCATTGCAGGACTCAAGCCTCTCGGACGCCAAAGTGGCGGTGGTTGATGGCAATGTCGTGGGCTGCTTTCACAAGCTTCGCCTGCCGTGGATGGTCCACGGCGCACGGACGATCGTCGCGTCGCCGCACAATCTCTTCGTGTTGCCGCGCTATCGCACCGGCACTGGCTTCGGACTCATCTCCGAGTGCTTTCGTGGTGAGAATCATCTGCTTCTACTCGGCGCAGGACCAAGCGTTCAGCCGATTTATGCGAGGCTCGGAGCGCGACCGCTTGAGGCTCTTTGGTATCGGACGGTCGTCAATCCCGTTCCGGCTGTTGCTGCAATTAACTGGGGCTGTCAACGCCTGGCAGATCATGCGCTTGCACTTGCGTGTCGGTGGGCGGGGCGACAGTCAATACGTTCACTTCGATTCGACACTGCCGTCGATGACGCACTCGCTGCGGAGGTTGCCCAGCAACTTATTGGCCGTAGGGATGCCGGCGCTTATGTGAGTTGGAGCGCAGACGCCGAGAGATGGCGTTTTTTTTCGGGACCACGGCACATTCTCGTCCGTGTCGGCACCAATGCGCTCGCTCTGGTTTCGATCGGCATCCACCGGTCACTCTGTGTTGCACGAACGGTCGAGTGGGTGAGCCAAGACAAAGCCTCGGCTCTTGCCTTGAGTTTGGGAGCCCGTGCGCTGCTGAGTGTGCTGGGGGTGAACCTCTGGCTCGCGATGACGTCGGATCGGACCACCGCGGCGCAATGGCGAAAGACAGGCTTTTGGCGCGTCCCATCGCCGCCCGTGGCGCTTGAGCTTCACCGTCCTCGAAGCGCTTCGTTTGGCGAGCCGATCTTCTATGGTGGTGGCGGTGACTCGGGCTTCGAGGCGCTGCCGCTAGACTAAGTCCGCGGGGAGCGCAGCGAGCGAAAGCATTGCCTGAAACTTCGTCGAGCGGCTATCGTAGCGGGCGATGCGTTGGTGCGTAGTAGTTGGCATATTTCTGTTGATCGCTGGCGTTTGGGCGGTTGGCTGTGGGCTCCAGGATGGCGGCATTCCCGGAACCGTGGACGCTTCTAGAGACGTGTCCGGGCCAGACGTTGGCGATGCCGAGTCGCTCGATGTCGTAGTGCCACTTGACGCAGCCGACGCTGCGCCTGACGTCGCACCAGACACCAGTCCGTTGACGCCTCCAGACGTACCCGGCCTTGAGTTTTGGCTTCGCGCCGACAAAGGAGTCTCATTGAACGATGCAGGCGGTCCCGATGGAAGCGCGCTAACTGTTTCGGCTTGGGCTGATCAGTCGGGAGCGGGCGACTCGGCTCGCAACGCAAACCAGCCAGCTCCGTCCCTCCAACCAGTGTTCATTGGAACCGACGTCACTTTCAATTCGCAGCCCGCGATCATGTTCGGCGACTACACGCAACTCGTCACCGGGGTGTGGAGCCAACCGATTGCGCAGCCGGCTACGGTGTTGATTGTTGGACGTGCAACGGCAGGTGGTGCAAGCAACAAGTATTTCATGGACAGCAATAACGCCAGCGCCCCGTTTGCCGTCATTTGCTCGGCGGCTGGAGACTCCGCACAAATCAACGCCGGCTTTATCTCCGCTGGAGCAACCGCTCCTGCCACGCTCCCACGTGTGCTTATTGCGACGTTTGCCGGGCCGAACTCGCTCCTGAATGTGTCGTCGAATAACGCCGCTCTGGTGGGCACCGGCACTGGCGGCGCGCTAGGCCTCACCATTGGCAACTATGCTGGGGGCACCTTTTACGCAGCGAAAGGTGAGATCGCCGAAATCGCAATTTGGAGCCGCAAGCTCACGTCGAACGAGATACTGCGCTTGAACAAGTATGCGGGGCCAAGATACAACATCACCATTACGCCGTAGTCACTGATGAAGCGTGTCGAGGTTGTACTGGGTGAGGTGGCGCTCCAGCCAAACACTCGTTTGACGTAAGCCTTCGTCGAGGGTGACCGCAGCCTTCCATCCGAGGCGCAATAGGGCGAGCGAGGGGTCGGACTCTAAGACGAGGACTTCGCTTGCACCAGGCCGGACACGTCGTGGGTCAAGAACTGGTTTGGCATCCATGCCAGTAACTCTGCACGCGGCTTCGAAGATTTCCGCGATGCTTGGAGAAACACCCGTGCCAAGTTGAATGACTTCGCCGATGACGCCTTCGGCGGTCGCTGCGCGGAGGAAGCCGTCGACGGTGTCGCCCACGAAGGTAAGGTCTCGCCGGGTATCCAATCGGCCGAGTGAGACCTCTTTTTTCTTAGCTAAGAGTTGCGTGAGGATCGTTGGCAGGACTGCGCGCGTGGACTGTCGCGGCCCGTACGTGTTGAACGGCCTCAGGATGGTGACTGGTACTTCGAAGCTCTTCTGGTACGCGAGGGCAAGCTGATCTGCGGCCAGCTTGGAGGCAGCGTAGGGAGATTGTGCGTTGAGAGCATGGGTCTCGCGAATCGGCGTGGTTGCAGGCGTTCCATATACTTCGCTTGTGGAAGTGTGGACCATTCGCTCGATGCCCAAGCGGCGGACGGCCTCGAGCACGTTGAGCGTTCCGCTGATGTTGGTGTCGATGAACGAGCGTGGCGCCTGATACGAGTAGGGAATCGCGATGAGTGCAGCGAGGTGGAAGACGACACTGCAACCTCGACACGCCTCCATGACCCACTCGGTGTCTCTAACGTCGCCCAAAACGACGTCTAACTTGGCGCGAACTTCCGCTGTCGTATCGTCGAGCCACCCCCATGTGCCTTGCGAGTTGTAGAGGACCATCGCGCGAACGCTGGCGCCTTCCGCGACCAAGCGTTCCACTAGGTGGCTGCCAATGAAACCATCGCCGCCGGTGACCAGGACCGTTTTCCCTCGCAGGTTGCTCACGACTCTTCTCCTCTGGCCTGCTTGAGTTGGTCTTTTTGGCCGACGTCGACCCAGTCATCAACGATTTCGTGGCCAAGAACTGTGTTCCCGTGCGCGATCGCGTTCGACACGAGTTCTGGCATCGTGGAAGCCTTGTCCTTCGGGATGTTGCCTAAAACGGCTGGAGCCAGCACGTAGATTCCCGCGTTGATCACGCGTGAAAGTGTTGGCTTTTCGTCGAGCCCAACAACACGGTCGTGATGGATGTCTAAACAGCCAAATGGCACTGTGTGCAGATAGCGTCGCGTGCCGACGGTTATTGCAGCGCCCATTGCCTCGTGTCGGTCGATCATTTCCCCGAGGTCGGCTTGAGTGACAAGGTCACCATTCATCACAAGCAATGAGGTCCGTGGCTCTTCGACGATGAGGCCGAGAGCACCGGCAGTGCCAAGTGGTTTCTCTTCGCGCAGATATTCAATCTGGCAGCCAAAGCGCTGGCCATCACCGAAGTGCTCCTCGACGATGTGCCCAAGATAGTTAATGGCGAGAAAGATTCGCCGAATCCCCACGCCTGCAAGGTGCAGAACGATGCGTTCAAGTATGGGGCGCCCCGCGACTCTGAGCATGGGTTTTGGGGTGTCTTCTGTCAGGGGTGCGAGCCGCGTCCCTCGTCCTCCTGCCATCACCACCGCCCAGTTCTGGCGCTGCTCGCGAGCGAGCACGTCGTGCATCATGTGCAGACCCGCAAGTTTCATTTTCTCGTCGAGCACTGGAACTTCCAGAATGCGCCGGGCCTGCATCAAGTCGAGTACGTCTGCGCGACTAGTGCCCGCGCTCACCCACGTGAAGTTAGCTCGCACGTGTGGACGCACGGCATCCTCCAACCCCGCCCCCGAAAGGAGCGCCCGTCGCAGGTCGCCGTCCGTCAGCAGACCGACCACACGCGCTTCACTGTCCTCAATCATCACAATGCGGCGGCCGCTCCGATCGAGGGAGACGAGCGCGTCGCGCAGTGTGCTCTCAAGACGAACGACGCACAGCTCAAGCCCCACCAGATGCCTCCACGAAGTTGGTTACCGCAACCGCAGCGGGCGTTCAGATAGCTCAGATGGTGCGCAAAGCCAACGAGGACACATGCCTGCCGCTTTGTGTCGTGGTACCGATGGGTTCATGGGTACCGCACAACTTTTTGACCTCTCAGGTCGCGTGGTGCTGATCACCGGCGGCACCGGACACTTGGGCTTTGCGTGTGCCAAGGCCCTCGCGGACTTGGGTGCGAGCGTCGTCATTACAGACCGAGACCAGACCGAATGTGATCGGCAGACGGCCGCGTTGGAACGAGCTGGAGCGCACGCGCTTGGCCTTGGCGTTGATCTCCTCGACCCAGACTCTCCACGCATCCTCATTGCACGAACGATCGAACGATTCGGCAAGCTCGATGTTCTCGTCAATAACGCAGCGTACACGGGTACGACCGGCGTAAGCGGCTGGGCAGTTCCGTTCGCCGACCAAACACTCGACGCGTGGAATCAGGCCGTTGCGGTCAATCTCACTGCACCGTTTCGGCTCGCGCAGGCCGCCGCCGATGCGCTCGCTGCGAGCGGCCGCGGCGCGATCATCAACGTTGCCTCCATCTACGGCCTGGTTGCGCCGCAATGGAGCCTCTACGAGGAAACAGCCATGACGAACCCAGCGGGCTATGCTGCGACCAAGGGTGGGGTCATCCAGCTCACGCGTTACCTCGCGACAACGCTCGCTCCTCGCGTGCGCGTCAACGCAATCTGCCCCGGTGGAATTGAGCGCGGCCAACCGGAGAAGTTTCGGGCGCGCTACGCTGAACGAACACCGCTTGGTCGCATGGCTGTCGAGACAGACATGGTGGGGGCGTTTGCATTTCTCGCGAGCGACGCCTCGGCCTATGTCACCGGTCAAGTGCTCGCCATAGATGGTGGATGGACAGCCTGGTAGTCAGAAGTCGATGGGATCGTCTGGCTGGTAGTCGCGGTTCGCGGAGCGCTGCAGCACCTCGTCGATTCGTGCTGCCGGAACTCCACACGCTGGTCGTTTGACTGTGACATTGGCGAGCGTGTATCGGTCACCGGCACGAATGGGCGCGCTGGCGACAACGCTACGCCGCACAACATTCCGGTTGGGCATTTCAGCTAGGGAGGGCACCTTTCGGCCGTGCCCAAGGGCGCGCTCCGCGGTCCGCAAAGCGTCGATAAAGTTCGGCAGGTCGCTCGCGGCAAGCGAGGCCGCGTGATCGGGCCCAGGCATCGAGCGGTCGAGGGTAAAATGCTTCTCGATGACAGTGGCGCCAAGTGCAACAGCAGCGATCGACACCGCAATGCCTTCTGTATGGTCCGAGTAACCTATCGGCAGTCCAAACGCTGACGACATTGTAGTCATCGCTCGCAAGTTCACGGCCTCAGGGGGCGCGGGGTACTCGCTCGTGCAATGTAGCAACGTCACCCTCGTACGGAGTCGCGCGTAGCCTTCTTCACTCCAATACTCCTCATCGCTCCCCGAGATGATTGAGAGCGCAAACTCCAAATCGGAGAGTGTTGCCATGCCCGAAGAGACAATGAGCGGCTTAGTTGTCGCCGCGACCGCACGTAACAA
>JAYVXK010000854.1:0-4387 GCA_043785265.1 Myxococcales bacterium
GCGCTCTTTGCTTTCAGGGGTCCGTCTTCGTTTGCAACGAAGTCCATCATCTTGCGGATCGCCGTGAGCATCCCAAGACCGAGTACGTCTACTTTGAAAAATCCGAGCGTATCGATGTCGTCTTTGTCCCACGGAATGACCGTGCGCCCAGGCATCGTCGCGGGCTCGACGGGGGCGACTTCGTAGAGCGGGTTGGCCGAGAGCACGAAGCCGCCTACGTGAATGGATAAATGCCGCGGGTAGCCTTGGATCGCATGCGACATCTTCAAGCACATCGTGACGCGGACATCGTGCTCATCGAAACCGGCTTCTCGTAGCCGGATTGGTGAGATCGAATCGGGACCGTCCCACCAACTCACCAACTCGCTCAGTCGATCGACTTGCTCGAGTGAGAACCCAAACACTTTGCCGACTTCTTTGAGCGCGCTCTTGCCACGATAAGAAACCACCTCGGAGACCATCGCTGCGCGATCGCGTCCGTAGCGTTCGTAGATGTCTTGAATGACCTCTTCTCGCCGCTCGTGTTCGAAATCGACGTCGATGTCGGGCGGCTCTTTTCGTTCTACTGAAAGGAATCTCTCGAAGAGAAGATTCGTTCGCGCGGGATCCACCGCGGTGATGGCCAGACAATAACAAACTGCGCTGTTGGCAGCGCTCCCGCGACCTTGACAGAGGATGTCTCTCGCTCGCGCCATCTCGACGATGGTTCGCACACTCAAAAAATACGCGGCAACTCCGATGCGCGCGATGACTCCAAGTTCTTTCTCGATCTGTGTGCGCACCGATTCGGGCAAACCTGCTGGGTAACGAGTCTTGCTTCCTTCGTAGGTGAGTCTGCGGAGCGCTTGATCGGCGTTTTCTCCTGGCTCTAGTTCGTCGTCACTCGGAAACCGATAAGACAGCTCTTTCATCGAAAAAATGCAGGCGTCCGCGATCGCGCGAGATCGTGAGATCCACTCGGGATGGTCCACGAAGAGCGCGCGCATGTCGCTGGAACTCTTGAGGCGTGCCTCGACATTGGGCATGAGCGCGCGGCCTGCTGCGTCGAGAGTCGTGCCCTCACGAATGCATTGCAACACGTCGAGGACAGGCTTGTGTTCGGATGTCGCGAAGCGCACGGCGTTGTGGAGCGCGATGGGGATCTTGAGCGACTGGCTGGCAGCGATGGCGGCCACGACGCGAGCCTCGTCGTTACCATCGAAGTGCTTGTGCACTCCTATGGACAGGCGGTCGCCAAATGCTCCTTTCAAGAGAAACAGCGCCTCGTGTGAGGTGCCAGCAAGCGCGGTGCACCAGAGACCCTCGGCGTATTCGCATACGGTTTCGAGCAAGACTCCGGCGTGCAGGTTTTTGGGGATCTCTTCGTCGCGGTTGTGATTCTTGCGCGGCTTGCCTTTTGGGTGGCGTGCATGGCTCGCTGTGAGAATGCGACAAAGGTGCGTGTAACCCGCGTGATTTTGGACGTGAACGAGCAGCGACCATGATGGTCCAGCTAGGTTTGGTTCGTCGATCGTGAGTTCACATCCGACGACGATGCGCACGTTTGCGCGGATGCCTTCTTCGTGTGCTCGAACGATGCCGTAGAGGCCATCGCGATCGACGATGCCTATGGCGTCATGACCAAGTTCGGCCGCGCGACGTACGAGAGCTTCGGGTGATGAGCCTGCTTGCAAGAACGAGAAGTTCGTTCGGGCGAAAATCTCGACATAGGGCGAGATCGCTTCTGCCGCGCGACGCACGAGTTTGTCTTCGACTTCGAAGAGAGGAACGCGACTGCCTGCGTCGATTCGCCGTCGTTTCCCCCTTCGGGGACTTTCCGGGATCGTCATACTGAACATATTATCAGTATTGGATGCTCGAGGCCATCGTCCCCATGCGCCGATCGTAAGCTTGCTAACGATCTCACCCCAGTATGCTCGCGGCATGTCGGACGATCAGCTGGTTATCCGCTCCTTGCCAACACTCGACAACATTCGCGCGCAACCCGAGCTCGCGGCGCGGTTGCCTGCGGTCGATCCAAGCCATGTTTATGGGGCGGCCGCGATCGTGTTGCAGATCGACGGGCTTCGTCGCGAGGCGTGGACCGATGATGTGGAGCTGAGTGAGCGACTGTTCGACGAGTATCCGAAGGGCTTCCCGCCAGCTCCCGACAGGAGCCGGGCAGCCAGTTACAAAGTCATCGACGACGAAGCGCCTGCCGTTCGCCAACATTGCATGACGTGCATCCTCCGGCCGGGATACTCGCCATGCTCTCAATGCGGCGGCACAGGCACGCTTCGAGAGTTCATGCCGTGCCCAAGTTGCGTGCAAGGGTTTGGTCCGTGCTCCACATGCGACGGCACCAAGGTCGCCGTGCGCGTGCGCATTCGCTACGTCAACGACACGCCAGTCAACTTGCGACAACTCTTCGTGCCGCAGCTACCACCCGCGCTGCGCGCCTATGTCGAGCGCGGCATCGATCCCTCTGCGGCGTGGCCGGAGGCGCTGCGTTTCCAGCCAGAGCCCGAGATGATTGGCACTGCGTACCGAGGCTCATCGGCCGTGCGGGAGCCTGATTTTCACGGCTTTTTCTTCGGTGAGGCGTTGCAGGCCGCGACGCAATCCATCTTGCAGTCCACACGCGAAGTCGTGGGTTCGGAGATGCGCGCTTATGGTGTCGCGATCTTGTGGCTCGTGTACGAGAGCATCGAGGGCACTGGGCATCTTGGTTTTTTTTCGCTCGCCGATGGGTCGGTCGCGTTTGCGGGACCATGATCAGAGGTCAATCCATCCATCCCGTGATGATCGATCCCTCTTCGCTCACGCGCACGAGCACCATCGCACGATCGCGTTCGCTCCACGCGATGACGAAGCTCTCGAGCGGACGGGCTTTGGGAGTCCACCACAACGTGAACTCGGATCGAAAAACAGGACCACTGCCAAACACACAATTGGGGCGCACGCTTGGCAAGAGTGAGGTGAGTCTCACGGGCTCGTCGCCCTTGGTGTAGAGACGCGCGCGCTCTTTGGGTTTGCGTGCGCCGATTGGCAAAAGCTCAGTGCGTGCCTCGGCGACCCATGAATCAGCCACGATCAGCGTGCCTACGCGGCTCTGACCGATCTCTTGCGCGAGCTCGGCGCACAAGCGAGGCAGCGCACTCTCGGCTTTGGCTTCGGGAACGAACATGTGCAAGTTGCCTTGCGATCGCTGCGCGAGTTCGGCCACACGCAACGCGACCTCCACGATGGGTGCGCGCACCAACTCTTGATGCCCCAAGGAATCGATGCGCGTACGCACGATCGAAAGCAAATCGTTTGCGCGTGCGATGGGCGTCGGCAAAATGATCGACACCACCTGGTGTGGACCACGCTCCGGCGAAGCCGGAGACGTGCCGTCACAACTGCGCTCTTTGTCGCCGATGAGCGCGCGGTCGTAGATCAATTCGAGTGCGAGCTTGAGAGCGCCTTCTCCCCTGCCCTCGAGACGCGCGCCGATGCGGTCGCAGAGCATCTTCGCGACGAAGACAATTTGCTCCGTGTGCTCGATGCCGTACTCCAAACTCACGCGTTCGCTCGGCAGCACTTCTGGAACATGCGGTCGAAGCGGCGCGCGATCGTCGCCAGCGATGAGTGCCATGACATCGTCTGCGCCATCGGCCAACCGCGAACCAAGCGCTTTGCGTGGGAGTGTGGCGAGATCGCCGATCCGGCGTAAACCAAGGCTCTCCAGCCATTGTGCCGTGGTGGAGTCGATGGGCAATGCCGCGACTGGCAATCGATGCATCGCGAGCGCGCTCTTGCCGCGTGGAATCACCAGCGGCTTCGTCGATCGTGCAGGAGCAAAACGCGCGACCGCCGCAGCGACCCGCGGACCATCTGCGATGGCTACACGACACGCATGACCCATCGCACGGATGCACGACTCGATTTTTCCGAGCATCACACGTTCGCCTTCGATCTCGGTGGGGCCATGCAAGTGCGCGCAACCCGTCACGTCGATCCACACGACCTCTTCGTCGTTCCAACGTGCGTCGAGCGACACGGCGGTGGTCGCACCGAATGCGATGCACGCCTCTGCTATTGCAAAAAAAGTTCTCTGCACTTCGCTCGCGCGAACCACACGCACGCGCAGATGACTCGCCTTCGCTTTTGCTTGCGCCACGGTCATCGTCGGGCGAATGCCGATCTCGCTCGCATCCCGCGAAACGGCTGTGATCCGTGTGTTTCCGAGGATGGACAGCTCGTCACGGTCTTCTTGAGACACCAGCACGACGACGAGCGGACCTAGAGAACTCTCCTCGACTCCGATCGCTCGTGGCTCTGCAGCCTTCGCGACATCGACCAAAATAGAATGCAGCGCAATGGCTGCCATGCGACGCATGGATCAACCTGCGGTGAACTGGCGGAG
>JAYVXK010000855.1:0-4381 GCA_043785265.1 Myxococcales bacterium
CCGCACATAAGAGATCATCATGCCGAGCCGCTCGGGCACTTTGCGATACTCGGGCAACAAGATGAGTCCGCCGATCTCGGTGGGACCGCCGTACGAATAACCAATCGAGAGCGTCGTGTGTTTGAAGTGCTTGTCGAGCGTGGCCGAGTAGCGCTCTTCGTCGATCACGTCGAGGTAGATGTATGGCGCGTCTCGGCGTCCGAGCTGCGCGATGATCATCGAGGTGCCGATGATTTTGTCTTTGGCGTTGTCGACCAAGACGAACACGTAGTCGCGCCGCTTTGGGTCCTTGATTTGCCCCGTGAAACTCTTCTGCGCATGCTCCAAGATCAAGCGAATGACTTCGCGATCGTCTGGCAAGTTCACCGTGTCGAGGTGATGCGCGACTGCGTGGAGTTGCTCTTCGTCGTACGGGGTCGCTCCTCGAATCTCGTACGGCAGCATGCAGCTAGCCGCTATACCACACGGGCCCGGAAGGCCGAGCGCATGTGCTAATCTCGCCGGCTGATGTCGACGGTGCGGACTCCCGATTATCAGCCGAACCAGTCAATTCCTGGAACGGTCTATCGCGTGCACCGCGTGATCGGTGCTGGTGGAATGGGGACCGTCTACGACGTCGAAGACACGACGGTGGGGCGGCGCTACGTCCTCAAGACTCTGCATAGCGATTTGGCAGACCGCGCCGATCTCGCCGCGCGATTGTCACGCGAGGCGCGAGCGCTTGCGAAGCTGCAGCACCCCAACATCGTCGAGGTCTACACCTCGGGCACCACCAAAGATCACCTGAACCTGCCCTACTACGTGATGGAACGTCTGCAGGGTCAGTCGCTGCGGACGGTGCTCGACCGCAAGGGGCGCCTGACGATCGCGCAGGCGTATGACATCGCGATCGATCTGCTCGACGCGCTTGATCATGCCCATGAGTTCGGCATCGTTCATCGCGACGTGAAGCCAGACAATATTTTCATCACGCGTGGACGCGATGGTCGATCGCTCGCAAAACTGCTGGATTTTGGCATCATCAAGCTCACGCAGAGCAACACCATTCACACGGGCGCGCGATTCATCGGCACCTTTCGTTATGCGCCGCCCGAGCAAATCCTCGGACGCGACGTCGAAGGGCGCAGCGATCTCTACGCCGCGGGACTCGTCCTCTACGAGATGGTTGCCGGGCGCGGACCCTTCGACGATTTCACAGGCGAAGTCGAGATCGGCAAAGCGCAGGTAGACGTGCACGCGCCGTTGCTCTCACGCTTCGCGACGGTGTCCCCCGAACTCGATCAGCTCGTCGCATCTGCGCTCGCGAAGAAAATGGAGCAGCGTCCCAAAGACGCTTACACGTTTGGTCAGGCGCTGCGCGAACTGAAGCGACGACTTCACACGGCGACGCGTGATGCACATGGTCAACCCACTGTCGATGCCGTCGTGACGGGCTCGTCGTCTGCGACCCCCATTTCTTTGGGGGATTCAGCGGCAGCCCAGAAGGCCAATGCGCCTTCGAACGATCCAGCGACACGCGTCGATGCGCACGACGGCATGCTCGCCGCGACGCAAGCCGCACCCCAGCGAGGGCAGGTACAGAAGACGACCATGCGTTGGGATGGCGGTGCGCACGTGCCTGGTGCAGAGGCTTTGGCCACTCAGGTGTCGGCAGGGCAAGCGCAGTCCGGCGGACGCGAGACCGCCCGCATGTCGCAAGGTCCTGCGCCACAACCCTACGCGCCGCCGGAGATCGATCGACGGGCGGAGACGCGGCAAGCGCCCCCCGAGTCCGCGCAACACGCGGCGCGATACGACACCGCACCCATCCCGCTCTTGCCCATGCGTCCGCCGAACGACAGCGTCGAGCCGTATGTGCCCGCGGAGGCTAAAAATGAGACGCTTGGTGCGCACACGACCGATGCTCGACGAGCGAGGGGATCGCGAACACTGTTGATTGTTGGGGCGTGCGCCATGGCGATCGCCGCCGTCGTGGTGCTCGTGTTCGCGATGAAACGCCACGGTTCAGAGCCAGCCACGACGTCACCGCTGACCACCGCAACGCCGTCCCTGTCCCCGTCCCCGTCCCCGCTCCCGTCCCCGTCCCCGTCCCCGTCCCCGTCCCCGTCCCCGTCCCTGTCCCCGTCCCCGCTCCCGTCCCCGTCCCCGCTCCCGTCCCCGTTTTCGTCCCCGTCCCCGCTCCCGCGCGCGTCTGGCTCTGCGAAGCCGAGACCGACAGTTGCCGCTCCCCCCTCGCACCGCCCGGGCTCCGGCCTCTGAGTCCCATGTCGTGGCCAAAATGAGGGCGATCCGCGGCCTTCAACCTCGCCAGGTTCGGCGCTTACACTAACTTGCCATTGAAAAGAACTGCTGCTATCTTTTCAATTGAAATGTTGGCTACGCAAGCGACTCATGCAAAACCGGATGCAGGGCTCGTGCTCGCCAAAGCTCTCTGGCGCGCGGCGGGGCTTCTTGGGTTTTCGCAGAGAGACGTCGCGCGTGTCATTGGGGTGAGTGAGGCCACGATGTCACGGGTCGTTGCGGGCAAGCCGTTGCCTCCCGAGAGCAAAGAGGCAGAGTTGGCGCTCCTGTTCATTCGTGTGTTCCGCAGCTTGGACGCGCTGGTCGGCAGTCAGCAGGACAAAGCGCGCGCGTGGTTTGGGGCGCACAACACGCACCTCGGCGGTGTTCCTGCGGAGCGCGTCAAGACGGTGGAGGGCCTGGTGCATGTCGCGCAGTATTTGGATGCGATGCGAGGGAAGCTCTAAATTTCGTGCGATCGACGTCGATGCGTGGCGCGTGGTGGAGTCGCAGCACATCGTCTCCACGCGCAAACTCACCGACAGTGACGCCGAGCAAGCCGTCCTCGAGGAACTGATCGATCGCGTGAAACCACCCGCGCCCGAGGGAGATGCGTTTGCGGGACTGCACTACTTGTTGATGACTCCGTTTCGGCATCCACCGTTGCGTCACGGCTCACGCTTTGGGACGACGAGCGCGCGCGGCATTTGGTATGGGTCGCTCGAGCTCGAGACGTGTCTCGCTGAAGTGGCGTATTACCGCCTTCTTTTTCTCGCGGGCACCGAAGCGCAGATTGCGCCGATCACAGTCGAGCTCACTGGATTCGCCGTTCGCGTGCGCACCAAGAAGAGCATCGATCTCACGCGCGCCCCGTTTCGAGCTTACGAACGCGAACTCGCGTCGCGCACTTCGTATCGCGCCACACACTCCATCGGTCAGGAGATGCGAGAGGCTGGGGTTCGCGCGTTTGTGTTCGTGTCCGCGCGGGCCTCCACGCGAAAAAAAAATATCGGCCTGTTCGAGCCAGCGTTTGCGGGGAAATCTCCGCGCAGGTTGGAAACCTGGATCGCAACAACCGACGAGACCAAAGTGGAGTTCGCGAGAAAAACCTTTGGAACACGAGCACCAAGCCTCCGTTTCGATCGGAGACTCTTCGAGGTCGCGGGCAAGCTTCCTTCACCGAGTTCTTGATGCTGGTCACTGGAGTGTCCACCCAGAGTCCGGAGTGGACGATGCTTTTGCGCTGGCGTGGGGGGATGGCTTGAGCCAAAGTGCGACGGGTTTTGTCTGGGAGGCGAATGATGGTTCGGCTTGTTTCCTTGGTTCTGGCAACAGCATTCATTGGTGTGGCCGCGTGCTCGTCGAATAACGGCAACGCGTTCGTGGACGGCACGGACAGCAGCACTCCGCCAAAAGACGACGCGGGCAATGTCATCGACAGCAGCAATCCTCCGATCAAAGATTCGGGAGGCAACGTTCCAGATGGCAACGGCGGCGTGTCGGTGATCTATGCCCACACGGATACCGAGCTTTACACGATGGACCCAGGCACGCAGAAGATCACCGACATCGGCGCGTTCAGCGATGGCACCAGCACGCTCACCCCGGTCACCGATCTCGCGGTCAACTCCGCAGGCGATGTTTGGGTGAACACCGAGAACGCGATCTTCAAAGCAGTGGTTCCGCAGAGTCCGGGCCCCGTCAAAATCACCAAGGTCGCCGACATCAAAGTGGCGACTGGTCAAAAGTTCTACGCGCTCGGGTTCACGCCGGCAGGCGCACTCGAAGCAGGAGAAACCTTGATCGCGGGTGACAGTCTCGGCGACCTCTACGCAGTCGATCTACAAGGCAACCTGACCAAGCTTGGCGCCTTCGGCACCGACGGCAGCACTGGAGTTTACGAGTTGTCGGGCGACGTTGTCTTCTACACGTTGAACAACAAGCCACGAGGACTTGCCACGGTGCGGCTCGTCAAAAAAGGCGTCGCGTTGACGAACGACATTCTCGCGGAGATCGACATGGCCGCGTTGGCCACGGCCTTCAGCACGAAGACGCCCGCGGCTTCACTCAAGAAGCAGTTCATTGGTACCGGCACGACCTT
>JAYVXK010000856.1:0-4378 GCA_043785265.1 Myxococcales bacterium
CGCGCTTTGGCGCGCAACACGCGGCCACGAGCTTCTTCTACATCACGACCGACGGCGACATGAGTCAGTCGACGATTGGTTGGCACAGCGCCAAGAAAATCTATCGCACGCCTGGCACCAAGTTTTGCGGCAACGACATGGCGCTCATCGAACTCACCGACAACGTTTCGCAGCAAGAAGCAGGCTCTTTTGTCACGCCGGTCGTGCAGTACAGCATCACCGATCATGCGCGCTACTCGACCACGGTGACGGCGATCGGTTATGGGATCACTGCGCCAAGCACGAACACTTCTGGGACGCGGCGCATTCGACAAAACATCAACATGACGTGCATCCCCGGGGACGCAAAAATCGATTGCGGTCCGCTCGCGAACGCCCAAATCACGGCAACTGAATTCGACTCCGGAGACGGCACTTGCGAAGGCGATTCTGGATCGAGCGCGTTCGAACAGAAGGCGTTCAACAACGCGACCCCAGTGAGTTTCGGCGTGCTGTCGCGCGGTGGCAGTTCGTCGACTACGTGCATCGGGGGCATCTACTCGCGCACCGATTCTTGGAAAGACTTCATCATCGCCACCACACTCCAAGCCGCGGCCGATGGCAGTTACACGCCGCCGCCGTGGACCCAGGCGCCGCCTCCTCCTTCTGACGGCGGAACCGTGGCTCCAGGGCAAAGCCAACTTGGCGACGCATGTGCGGACAACACCAACTGCGCGTCGAAGCTTTGCGCCTCGAACGACAACGGAACTACCTACGTGTGCACGCAACCCTGCGATGCGACCAACGCCTGCCCTGCAGGATATGCATGCCAGATGTCTGGAGCGACTGGCGATTGCTTTGCCGCGCCGCCACCACCAGGTGGCGGGACTCGGACAGTCATCACCAAAGAAGGCTGCTCCGTGAGCCTTGGAGCAGATCCCACCAAGCCTGTCCCCTGGGGAAGCGTCGCTTTGCTGGGGCTCGCCGCGGTCGCGGTCGTCTCTCGCCGGCGTACGGGGCACGCCCCTGCCCGCAAAAACGACGACGCGAGCTGAGCACACGTCTAGTGTTGATGCCAACGTCATGGCACTCCGCGACCTAGACCCAGCCTTGGAGCATCCAAGGTGGTGATGTCTCCGCTCGCCACCGGCTCTTCCGCGCGCCAAGCGGCAAGTTTCGATGTCGTGCGCCGACAGGTCTTCTTGGACATGCACGCGCACATGCGCCGGTGGCTCGGACTCATCGTCGTGCCGACCTTCGTCGCCTATGCCCTGCTGCTCGCGCTCGCGGGTTCGCCTGAGCGAGCTCTCGTGCAAATCGTCGCGCTCCCACTTTTTTATGCGGGCGCGCTGCGCAGACGCGAAACGCTTGGTGCTGGTGCGTTCGTTTGGGGGGCGGTGCACTACTTCGTCGTCATGGCCGTGAGCGGTGGCATTGCGAGTCCGATGCTGCCGTTGGGCCTTCCACTCGCCAGCGCCGCTGCCGTGGTCGTGGCCGACAAGGGCGCAAAGATTCGTCTCGCGCTCGGGTTTGCGGTCGGGTTCGCTGTGCTTGCGATCATTTCGGCGCAGCCTTGGGGCGCACCACCAGCGCCGTTCGTTACGGCAAATGGGACCCTGAGTACGACCTATTTCGTGGCGCTCGGTTGCGCGTCGAGTTTCGCGGTGATGAGCGCGCTTCGGATGGGCATGAAGGTAACGGCCGCCTATGCCCGGGTCGCAGAAGAACTCGCAGCCCGCCGTGAAGAACTCTGCGACGAAGGCAGCAATCACTCGCGGATGCTCGAAGGCGTCGCCGCACGACTCGCTCACGAGATGAACAATCCGCTCGCGGCGATCAAAGCACTCTCTGCGCACGTGGCGCGTTCTTGTGCCGACGAGAAGACTGCCGAGCGTGTCGCGGTCGTGGCAACCGAAGCGGAGCGACTGCGCGTCATCGTGGATGGGTTTTTGACGTTCTCGCGATCGCTCGATGATTTGCGAGTCGCTACGCTTCGCCCGTATGAGCTCGCGCGCGAACTCGCGACGATCCTCGGGTCCCGACTGTCGGATCGCGCACAATCTCTCGAAGTCATCGGGGACGAAAAACTCGAGCTCCGCGCAGATGCGCGCAAGCTCCGCCAAGCGCTACACAACCTCGTGCAAAATGCGATGGACGCTTCGCCACGCGGCGCCAAAATCACCATCGCTGTCGTGCTCACCAAGGACGATCTCGTCCGCGTCCGCGTCGTCGATCAGGGCGAGGGCATGACTCCAGAGGTGCTCGAGCGCATCGCCAAGCCGTATTTTTCGACGCGACAAGGTGGCTCAGGTCTGGGCATCGCGCTGGCAAGGGTCATCGTCGCGCAGCACGGAGGCGTCCTCCGATTCGAGAGCGAAGCGTCTCGAGGCACGACCGCCACCATCGACGTCCCGCACAACGCAGTCCTTCCGCCCTGCGAAGCGTTGCCGCGACCCGAAGTCGACGTGACCGCCTGCGGCCGCAAAAAGCAGGCAAAGAGCGCAACCTAGGGCACACGCGATCGGCGCAAAAAACGAGGGATGAGAGCGTGATACGGTAACCCCAACTCCATGCAGCACCGCGTATTGGTGATCGACGACGACGCCTCGCTTCGTTACACGCTGGAGGCCGTGCTCACGGATGCAGACCTCCTCGTCGAGACATGTGACGGTGGGGAAGCCGGCCTTGCCGCGTTCGAGGCCCGTGGTGCAGATGTCGTGCTGACCGACCTGGCGATGCCGGGTATCGATGGCATGAAAGTGCTGATGACCTTGCGCGCCCAAGATCCGAGTGTGCCCGTCCTCATGTTGACTGCGCATGGATCCGAGCGCGTCGCCGTTGCCGCGATGAAGGCCGGCGCACACGACTACCTTCCCAAGCCGTTCGATCCTGACGAACTCACGCTGATCGTCAAGCGCGCGATCGAGACGCGCGAGCTGCGTTTGCAGAACGCGCGACTCCGGACCGAGGCGTCGTTGGGTCGTACGATCGTGGCTGAAAGTGCGGCTTTGCGTCGTGTGCTCGACATGGTGGCGCGTGTGGCACCCAAAGACGTGACCATTCTCTTCAGCGGAGAAAGCGGCTCCGGCAAAGACGTCATGGCCACCGCGGTGCATACGCACTCACGTCGCGCAGACAAACCATTCATTCGCTTCAACGCGGCGGCGATCCCCGCGGAGCTCGCAGAGGCGGAATTGTTTGGGCACACCAAGGGCGCGTTCACGGGTGCACAGGCCGCGCGACAAGGTTACTTCCAGCAGGCCGACAAGGGGACGCTCTTCATCGACGAGATCGCCGATCTCGCGCTCCCCATCCAAGCAAAGATTTTGCGCGCACTGCAGTCGGGTGAAGTGCAACCGGTGGGCGGCAAAGCAGAGCACGTCGACGTACGATTGATCGCAGCGACCAATCGCGATCTCGCCGCGGAGGCCAAAGCAGGCCGGTTTCGCGAGGACCTCTTCTATCGTCTCAATGTCGTTCCGATCCGCGTGCCGTCTCTGCGCGAACGCAACGAGGACATCGAGCCGCTCGTGCACGCGTTCGTCAAACAGTACTCCGAGCGATACGGCATGGTGCAAGTGGAGGTTGAGCCAGCGCTCGTTGCCGCGTTGAAGGCCCACCCCTGGCCAGGCAATGTGCGCGAACTCGAAAACACCATTGCGCGTTTGCTCGCACTCGCCCCCGACGAACACCTGACGCTCGCTCTTTGGCGTGCGCTCGACGAAACGCGATCGGCACCGTTGGCGCGCGCGGGTTCGACCGGCGACCCTGGGCCTGCACATCCTTTGCGCGCGCGCGTCGAATCGTTCGAGCGCGCCATCATCGCGGAGCAGTTCGAAGCATCGGGAAAAAATCAAAGCGAGACCGCGCGTCGGCTTGGTGTCTCGCGTCCTGCCTTGATCGAGAAGCTGCACAAATATGGCCTGATCGAGCGATGATCAGTCGTCGGCACGCGCTCTTGTCTGCGCTCGTGCTGGGGTGCACACGCAGGTCGTCGCGCTCCGATGGAGGCGCGAGGCGCATCGTGTCGCTGTCGCCTTCGACCACCGAGACCATCGCGGCGATCGGCGCACTGCCTCTTCTCGTGGGGCGTTCGCGCTACTGCGACTATCCACCTGAAGTGCGATCGCTGCCGGATATTGGTGGGTATACCGATTCCAATCTCGAAGCCATCGTCGCGTTGTCACCGACACTCGTCGTTGGTGCTCGCGGTCCAGCGGGCAGTGCGGTCGTCGACAAGCTCAACGCGCGCGGCATCGATACGTATTTTCCGGAGACCGAGTCGCTCGCGCAAATCGACGAGATGATCCTCGGACTCGGAGCGCGCACCGGCCACTCGGACGACGCGCAGAAAGTCGACGCGGATGTTCGTGCACGACAGAGCGTCGTTCGCGCCGCA
>JAYVXK010000857.1:0-4378 GCA_043785265.1 Myxococcales bacterium
GTGACGATCGCGCGTGACGCCAGCTTCGTCGTGGACGATCGCGATCTTCTTCCGTGCGAGACGATTGAACAGTGTGCTCTTTCCGACGTTTGGTCGCCCGACGATCGCGACCAGCGGCAGGCCCGCATTTCCAGCAGGAACCAGGGCCTCGTCGGTGCGCTTGTAATGCTTGGTCATGGTTTTTCCGTGTCAGGCCCGTGAGAGGCATAGCCGAGTTCGCGCAATCGATCGTCCCGATCAAACCACTCGGGTGTCACCCGGACATGTGTTTGCAAGACGACGGGGCCTCCGAGCAACTCTTCGATTCGCGCTCGCGCCGCGATGCCGATCTCGCGAATGAGCGCGCCTGCCTTGCCCACCACGATCTTCTTGTGCGTGTCTTTGGCGACGTGGATCACAACCGAGATCTCGCTCATTTTCTTTTTGCCCGTCGGCTCGGCAAATCGCTCGACCACACACGCGACGCCATGCGGGACCTCTTCGCGCGTTTTTGCCAACACGGCTTCGCGAACGAGCTCGGCTGCAAAAAAGCGCACGGGCCGATCGGTGAGAACGTCTTCGTCGTAGAGCCGCTCGCCCACCGGGAGCAGCTCTCCGATGGCTGAAATGAGCCTCTCTGTCCCATCCGCGGTCTTCGCGCTCATGGGGACGATCGCAGAAAACTCTCGCGCATTGCCGTAGGCCTCGAGCGCTGGCAGAAGCAACTCTTTGGGTCGCACGCGGTCGATCTTGTTGACGACGAGCACGACAGTGGAACCCTCGGGCACGCTCGCGAACACACTTACGTCGCGAGGATCGACCGTGGGTTTGGGCTCTCTGCCTACGTCCACGACCACGACGATGACGTCTGCGTTCGCAGCGACGTCTTTCGCCTCTGCGTTCATGCGCGCACCCAGCCGATTTTTTGCGACGTGCAGGCCAGGCGTGTCGATCAGCGCGATTTGCATGTCAGGTCGATGAATCACACCCAAGATGCGATCGCGTGTGGTCTGCGGGTGATGACTCGTGATCGCGATGCGTTCGCCGAGCAGCGCGTTGAGCAAAGTGCTCTTGCCGACATTGGGCCGACCAAGCAGCGCGACCGTGCCTGCTCGAAACGGCGTTTTGGGAGAGTGCGGCAGCATCGCGCGGCTCAATACCACGCCAGAACGACAAAGACGCGGTTTGGCCGATACTTTCAGGTTGGGCTTTGCGTTGTGGCGGGGTAGCCTCCGCCCGGTTTTCCCAATGCCCAAAGACGAAAAAGAGCCCGAAAAAGACGAGGCAACACGCACCAAAGAGACCGAGTCTGTGGCTGAGTCAAAGGACGAGCCCAAAGACGACGACTCGAAAGAGGCAGGGAAAGCGCAAGAAGCAGAGGGCGACCAAGACGAAGAAGAAGCGCCCGCCCGGAGCGTCCCTGAGCCCAAGAGCGTGAAGAAGAAGGCGGAAGCCAGCGCTTCGGAGCCGATCGCTGAGCGTTCGTGGTTGCCGTTTGCCATCGCTGCGATCGTCCCCGCATTGATCCTCTTCGTGCTGCCACCACTGACGAAGAGTGGTCTGTGGGATCCGTACGAACTCAACGTCGCAGACCTGGCGCGACGCATTGCAGCCAACATGTTTGGTGTGCATTCGCTGCTGCTCGAAGGCGCAGACAACTCCATGCCACACCTGAACGATCTCGGTCGACCCGAGCTGCCGTTCACGTGCATCGCCTACGGCTTCAAGATGTTTGGACTTCACGAGTGGGCAGGGCGATTGCCGCTCGCTCTCTGGGGATTCGTCGGCGTGATCGCGACTTACGCGTGGATGTCGCGTCTGATCGACAAGCGCGCGGGCGTCTACGCGAGCATCGCTCTCTGCACCATGCCGCTCTACTTCGTGCAGTCACGCACGATGCTCGGCGACATCGTCACCATGAGCGCGCTCGCCATCGCGTTTGGCGGCTTTGCAGTCGCTGCATTCGATCGCCAAGAAAAGGACGCAACCGTCGCGCGTCTCGTGTGGCTGGTGCTTGGCGCTCTGGCGCTCGTTGCCGGGTACTACTCGCGCGGATTGATCATCGGAGTGGCCGTGCCGCTGCTCGGAGTGGGCGTCGCCTGGGGAGTGCTCTGGGTCTCGGGCGCAGGCCGCAGGTTCGAAATGCTCGGCGACGTAGCAGGCGCACTTGCGCTTCTAGGTGGCGCGATCGCCCTGTATTACGGGGTGCGTGCGATCGGGCGAGCCAACACAGTCGACCTCACGGTTGCGGTCGGCTTCATGCTCAAGACTCCCGCAAAGTATCCGACGTACGAGTACGTGATTGGCGAACTCGGTCCTGCGCTCGCGCCGTGGAGTGCGTTCGTGCCGTTTGCGTTCGGTCGCATGATGATGACGCCGCTCGGAGGTGAAGGCCCCGCGGCGCAACGAGAAAGTTCGATTCGCGTGGCGCTCCTCGTCGGCGCAGCAGTCGCGCTTACTGCGCACACGTACATCGCAGCAAAAAACGACAGCGTTCCGTTCGCCGCACCCGCGCTCCTTGCTGCCGCATGTGCCGCCGCGCTGCGTGACTACGAGCGTGGAGCGCAACCGTCTCTCGCGATTGGCGTAGGCACGGCGGTTTTCCTTGGCGTGTTGCATCACGACTTTCACGAGCTCCCGGAAAAGGCGTATCAAGCCTTCGCGGTCAGTGGCGCACCCTTCCCCGAGAGCTTCAAAGAGCACTCACTCCAGCTATGGACCGTGGCACTGATCGGATTCGCTGTTCTCGCGTTGCTCACGTGGGTCGAGCGTGACGCAGAACGAAAGCCGTTCGATCCGAAGGCCTATCTGCGGGTCGTCACTCAGCTGCGTGAGGCGTGGGACGGCATGCTCGCGCTTGCGTACTTCGCGATGATCGCGGGCGCCGCGATTGCTGGACTCATCATCTTTCTCGGCGTGCGGTTGAAATGGACGTGGGTGCCCACGATCTCTCTGCAAGTGCGCGATGGCGTGCTCAACGCGTGGTGGATCATCGCGGTCGTTCCCATCGTCATCATCTTCGGGACCTACTTTGCCTGCGACCTTTGGCTTTGGGCGTTCCACCGCGGTCAGCGGTTCACGTCGTCTTCGATCACTCGAGGTTTTGAACCGATCGAACAACTCTTCGCGCACTTGCGCGGCGGCTTCGAAGAACCAACCCCTGCTGCAGACGCCAAACCGACCAAAAAACCAGCAAAACCAGCACCGATTTACAGCAACCCGCAGTGGCTGGTGTGCACGATTTTACTCTTTCCCCTGATGATTCTCGCGCTGCCTGCCGCGGTGTTTTTCGAACTCTATACGCACGCCGTGAGATTGCCGGTCGCCGCCGCGCTCGCGATTCCTTCGGGAGTGGCGATGCTCTTGGTGCTCGGAGCGTTGGGAGATCTCTTTCATCAGCGCGGCGATCGCGTGGCGGCGTTTGGAGTGTTCTCGACCGCGATCGGCGTCGTCCTTTGTTTGCTGTACTACCCCGCGCTCGCCAATCAACTTTCACCCAAAGAAGTCTTCGAGAGCTACGAACGCGCGCACAAGGGCGACGAGCCGCTCGCCCTGTTTGGTGTGGGTGGTCGCACCGCAGCTTACTACGCGGGGGGTCAACCCACGATGCTGCCAGACACCGCGCATGCCTACGATTGGCTCATGGCAGGCGAGGGCAATCATCAGCGCCGATATCTCGCGGTGCGCGCAGACGAGTTGCCGCGGCTCAATCAGACCTATCGCGATCGTGGTCCAAAGCCTGCCCACAACTTGCCTATTCTCGACGCGCGATCGAGCCAGATTTTGCTGGCGGCGTCGTCTTTGGATCCGAGCGACAAGAATCAGAGTCCGCTCGAAAAGATCTTGCTCCAGGCCGTGCCGGATCAAATCCAACACCGACTCGACGTCAACATGGAGGACAAACTCATGGTCCTCGGCTATGACCTCGTCGACGCAAACGGCAAGCAAGTCGACTCGCTCGCGCCAGGCCGCAAGGTCCGCATGCGCACCTATTACAAAGTGCTTGGACCCGTCACCACCGAGTGGGAGGCCTTCATTCACATCGACGGCTTCCGGCGCCGGCACAACGGCGACCACAAGCCGCTCGACGGCAAATACCCATTCGCGCTTTGGCTCAAAGACGATCTCATCGTCGACGACTACGAGTTCTCACTCGAACCCAACTTCTCGCCAGGCGCGTACACCCTTTATTTTGGCCTATTTGTGGGCGAAACGCGCCTCAAGGTCACGAGTGGTGCGAGCGATGGCGAGAACCGAATCATCGGCGGCAACATCCGCGTTCAATAGTTTTCGGCTCAGCAACCCTTGCGCACGCAGATCGTTAGGGGTACCAACGATTTCTGGGTTGCGGTCCGTGCTGTCGGGCGGGCGAGGAGGCGAGCGGCATGTCGACGGAGCG
>JAYVXK010000858.1:0-4371 GCA_043785265.1 Myxococcales bacterium
GCATCGAGCGCGAGCGGGTTCGCTGCTTTGGCGCTCGCTGCGTCGCGCGGGTATGGCCTCTCCTGGGAAGTGGATCGCATCAGTGATCTCGCTCGTCGCAGTTCGGCGAGCGCTGCGCGGAGTTTGTTCGGCGGTTTCGTCAAACTCGGTTGCGAGCTGCCCGCGTCGGGAGTGCTCGGCGCCAAGCAGGTGGCTCCGTCCGATCAACTCGACGTGCGTGTCCTCGTGTGCGTGACGAGCGAAGGTCCGAAGGCGGTCGCGTCGACAGACGGCATGCGCAAAACGGCTGAAATTAGCCCCTATTACGCAGCGTGGGTCGAATGTGCGCCCGCGATGGCACGCGATCTCGAAGTCGCGTTGCTCGCGCGCGATCTCGAACGCGTGGGCGCTCTCACAGAAGCCAGCGCGCTCGCGATGCACGCGTCCGCGTTTGCAGCCGGGGTCATCTATGTGACGGGCGCGACTCTCGCGGCGATGCAGCGTGTGCGTGAACTTCGCAAGTCTGGCTCCGCAGCTTGGGCCACGATGGACGCAGGTCCGCACGTGAAGGTGCTCGTGTCGACAGCAGACGCGATGAGCGTGAAGGCGGAGATGGCGCTCGTGCCCGGCGTGCTCCGCGTGCTCGAAGCCAAACCAGGAGCCGGCGCGGGCATCGTCGAAGGGCAGGCATCGTGAAAGCACGCGCCCCCGGAAAATTGCTGCTTTCAGGTGCCTACGCCGTACTCGACGGCGCTCCAGCGCTCGTCGCCGCAGTCGATCGATACGCCACGGCAGACGGCGCTCGTTCAGACTCTGACGCCATGCCAGAAGTTCGTGCAGCGGTTGCCAATCCTCCCTTCGTCGATGTGAGTCAGCTGCGCACGGGAGACACCAAGCTTGGTCTCGGCTCCAGCGCGGCAGCCACTGTTGCTGCGCTTGGAGTGCGCGCTGCCGAACAAGGCGATGAATTGGATGACCCTCTCGTGCGTCAACGCTTGATGCAGCAAGCGTGGGACGCACACGCTCGCGTGCAAGGCGGAGGCAGCGGCGTGGACGTGGCCGCAAGCACCTTCGGCGGCGCACTTCGGTACATCAAAGGCCAAACGCCCACGGCCACCAGACTGCCGACGCGTCTCGTGTGGCGTGTGTTCTTCAGCGGCAAGAGCGCCCGTACGAGCGACCTTCGCGCCAAAGTCGACGCGCTGCGCACACGCGATCCGAAGCGCTTTTCCGCCACGATGCAACAACTCGCCGACAACTCGCAGGCCGCTTTGTCTGCGTGCGACGACAACAACGCCGAGGCGTTCATCGACGCTTCCAAAGGCACATCGCGGGCGCTTGCTGAGCTCGGAGCTGCGGCAGAGGCACCCGTCGTCCTGCCCGAAGCGGCCGCGCTCGCGACTCTCGCCGAGGCCGAAGGAGGAGCATTTTTGCCCTCTGGAGCCGGTGGAGGCGATTGCGCCTTGTTTTTTGGTACTTCCGAACCCTCTGTGTCCTTTGTCGACTCTGCGACTCGTCTATCCCAATCGGTATTCCTAGAGATCAAACTCGATCTCCGTGGCGTACATGTCTCGCCGTAGTGTAAGGGAGCTTCCGTCATGGCTCGTACGTCTCGAATTCCCGGTTTCTACAAAGTCAGCGTCGAAGAACGCCGCGCCCTCGTGTGCGACGCGACGGGCACCACCGCAGAAGCGATCGGTCGCGCCCTCGAAGGCGGCGGCATCGACGAGGATGTCGCAGACAAATTCGTAGAAAATGTCCTCGGAACGTATGCGCTTCCTTACGGAGTGGCGCTCAATGTTCGCGTGAACTCGCGCGACTACGTCGTGCCGATGGTGGTCGAGGAGCCGAGCGTCGTCGCGGCGGCTTCCAACGCCGCAAAGATGGTTCGCAAGGGCGGCGGCTTCGTGGCGGATGTCGACGAACCGCTGATGATCAGCCAGATCCAGCTCACCGAGGTGCAAGACGTCAAGAGCGCCACGGAGCGTTTGCTGGCCCTCAAGCCAGAGTTGCTGCGCCTCGCAGACTGCGCCATTCCTGGCCTGGTCGAGCGTGGCGGTGGTGCGCGCGATCTCGAAGTGCGCGTCCTCGCCCCCGACATGATCGTCGTTCACCTGATCATCGACTGTCGCGATGCGATGGGCGCAAACCTCGTGAACACGGTCGCAGAAGCCCTTGCCCCGCGCCTCGCCGACGTGGCGCGCGCTCGCATTGGTTTGCGAATCTTGTCCAACTTGTGTGACCGCCGGTGTGTGCGCGTCGTCTGTCGCGTTCCCGCCGAGCAACTCGCGACGGACGACATGGATGGCGAGGCGGTCATCGATGGCATCGTGAACGCGTCCCGTTTCGCCGAGCTCGATCCGTATCGCGCAGCCACGCACAACAAGGGCATCATGAATGGGGTCGATGCGGTCGTCATTGCCACTGGCAACGACTGGCGCGCGGTCGAGGCGGGCGCACACGCGTTTGCAGCGCGATCCGGCAAGTATTCGCCTCTTGCGACGTGGCGCCGCGACGGCGACAAGCTCGTCGGCACCATGGAGATGCCGATGGCTCTCGGCACGGTTGGCGGCACGCTGCGGGTTCATCCAGCCGCGCGCCTCTCGCTTCAGTTGCTCGGTGTCGAGTCCGCGCAAGAGCTCGCGGCGGTCGCGTGCTCGATCGGCCTCGCGTCGAATCTCGCCGCGTTGCGAGCGCTGGCGACCGACGGCATCCAACGTGGTCACATGGCCTTGCATGCGCGTTCGGTGGCAGTAGCCGCAGGCGCCGAAGGCGATTTCGTCGAGCGAGTCGCTGCAGTGATCGTCGAGGCACGCGACATCACGGTCGAGGCAGCCAAGCGCGCGCTATCCATGCTTTCGCGCGCAGCAGACAGCGTCACCGTCCTCGAAGAGTGATCGGCCTGCGCACTGCCCGCAGGAGTGACGCTTGCCGGTTTGTGTCGTATGATCAATCGAAGTGGAGCGGCAAAAGCCAGAGTCCGGCGATCCTTCTCGTAGCCTCGAGGGCGCGCTCCACGAGGTGTCGAACGCGCTTACCGTCTTGCTCGGTTGGATCGCAGAAGCGCGCGCACCCGACGCCACTCGCGCAGACGTCGAACACGCGCTGCGCATCGTCGAACAACGCGCGCGTCTGGCACGAGATCTCTCCCGACGAGCGATCGGTGCCGCAGTTCCATTGAGCGGAGACGCCCCCCTCGACGACGTGCTCACTGAAATCGAAGAGTCGCTCCGCCTCGAACTCGGTCGAGCAAAACATCGCATGCGACGTGACGGCGAGACAGCCGGCGCTCGAGTGCCGCTGTGCGAAGACGTCAGTCAAATCGTCACGAATTTAGCCCTCAACGCGATCGCGCATGCGCCGCCCAACAGCGAGATTCGTTTGATCGTGCGAGTCGCCGAGAGCCATGTCGAACTCGAAGTTCAAGACGAAGGTCCCGGTGTCCCTGAAGAGCGACGAGAGAGCGTCTTCGAAGGCGACACGCAGAGGCACGGCGGGGCAGGGGTGGGCTTGCGTCACGCCCGCGCGATGGCGCGCACGGCAGGTGGCGACCTGCGCATGGTGGACGGATCGGGCGGGGCGACCTTTCGCCTGACATGGCCACGCATCAGTCCGCCAGCACTCGCGAGTGACCAAGGTCGCATGCGTTCGGTTCCCAAGCTGCCGGTGCTCGGCGGCACGCGCATCTTCGTGCTCGAAGACGATTCGGACGTGACGGGCCTGCTCGAGGCCGCGCTCTCGGCTCGCGGAGCAGAAGTGACTCTCGCACACACGCGAACCGAACTCGCCGCGCGACTCGACGGTCACGACGCCATTCTGGTGGACCTGTCGCCCATCGCTGGAGACATCCTCGGGGCGATGGAACTCGTGCGGCGTCAGGCTCCCAACGCAGCGATCGTCTTCATCACTGGGAGCGCAGAGTCGCTTCCAGAAGGTCTCGAGGGCATCTGGGTTCGCAAACCGTTCGAGGTCTCCGAGATCGTCGCAGCGCTGCTGCGCGCGCGTGGCGGAGTGGAGAGCGGACCCACACTGCCCACCGATTTATCGACGAAGGCGAAGAAAACAGCGAGCGGAACTCGAACGTAATGGCTTGACTCAGCCCCTCAAGTGGGCTCATTAAGCCGCTCCCACGCGAAGGTGGCGGAATTGGCAGACGCACTAGCTTGAGGTGCTAGCGGGTAAAACCGTAGGGGTTCAAGTCCCCTCCTTCGCACTAAATTTCTTCGACGGAAAGGTCCGTCGTTTCACCTGGCCTCCGGCGGTAGAGCTGGAGAGGGGCACCTGCGACTGGGAGAGTTGTTGCGCGCGCTGTCGTGCAGCGCATGCTCGGAACGCCGAGAGGCTCCTTATGGGGAGTGGGGGATTTGATTGCGGGGTGGCGAGGCTCCTACA
>JAYVXK010000859.1:0-4370 GCA_043785265.1 Myxococcales bacterium
AGATCGCCAGATTTGCCGACTTTTTCGATGTCGCTCTGCAGAATGACTTGAATCGTGGCAGGCATGGTGGGCTCCTAAATCAAGCCGTGGTGACGGTGAAGGGCAAGAGCGCGATGTTGCGCGCGCGCTTGACGGCCGTGGTCACTTTGCGTTGGTGCAGCGCACAGTTGCCGCTGATGCGACGCGGAACGACCTTGCCGCGCTCGCTGATGAAGTACTTGAGCGACTGCGGATCTTTGTAATCGATCACTTCGGTCTTCTCTGCGCAGAATTTGCAAACACGCTTTTTTCCGGTGCGGCGACGGCCCGGCAGATCTGCGTTGAGATCTGGCGTGCGGCCGAAGTCCTTGTCGTCGTCCATCGACATCGAACGTTCTTTCATGGCTCGCTCTTCTCTGTTTTGTCTTTGACTTCGATGCTCGCGGGCGCGTCGTCGGTGTCCGTGGGCTCGAAGTCTTCTTCGCGGGGTTCGTCGTGGCTGAAGCTGCGGCGCGGCGCGTCTGGCCCGAGATCGATGAGTCCAAGTGCCTTCTCGCGCGACTCGGCTTCTTCGGCTTCTGCCGGCAGCTCGAGGCGTTGGAGCTTCACTTCTTCTGGATCGATTTGGAGAGCTGCGGTGTCGACGTGATCGTTGAGCAACACAGTCTGGAACTTGAGCACGCTGTCATTGAGCTTGAGATTGCGCTCGACCTCGGTGACGAGGTTGCCGACGCCCACATAGCGGACGTAGACGTAAACGCCCTTCTTCTGCTTGGCGACGGGATAGGCGAGTCGGCGGCGGCCCCAGGCCTCTACCTTGACGAGTTTGCCTTTGCTGCGATCGACGACCTCTGCAACGCGACCCTGCACCTTTTCGGCGGTGTCTGCGTCGACGTCGGATCGAAGGATGTAGATCGTCTCGTATTCCTTCGTCCTCTGAGCTTGAACAGTCATTTATCTTGGATTCCTTTTGGTCTCCTCACAGCGAGATTGCCGTGCGGGTGGCCCATGGCGCATGACCATGAGCAAGGGGAGCGGCTTAGTAGCACAACTAGGCGCGCGAGAGGGAGCTACTTCTTTTTGGTATTCACAACATTCATCGCGGCGCTCGTGCCGTCCTGAACCAAGCGTTTCACGGCATCGCGCGCGCGCTCAATCAAGTCGGGCGCTTGCGCGCGTTCTACGGCGTCGAAATCTTGGAGCACGAAGTCGGCGACGTCTCCTTTGAAGTCAGGAGGCGGGCGACCGACACCGACGCGAACACGCGCAAAATCAGGGGTTCCGAGGCGCTCGATGAGGCTGCGCAGACCGTTGTGTCCCGCATGGCCACCGCCCATTTTGAGGCGCACTTCGCCAAAGGGCACGTCGAGCTCGTCGTGCACGACGATGATCTCCGCAGGCGCGACTTTGAAGAACGCGCTCGCCGGCTGCACGCTGTCGCCCGAGAGATTCATGAAAGTCATCGGTTTGAGGAGCACGACTTCGTGGCCAAACACGAGGCCGCGCGACCACACGCCTGAGACCTTTTCTTTGTAGTCGGGCAAGCCCTCGCGATCGCGCAGTGAGTCTGCGGTCATGAAGCCAGCGTTGTGGCGATTGCCCGAGTACTTCTTTCCGGGATTGCCGAGTCCGACGATGAGAAACATCGAAATGCCGACGGACGCCGCAAAGAGGCTCGGCCTCTGTTACTTCTTCTTCGAGTCTTTTGCGGGGGCTGCTGCGGCTGCTGCTGCGACGGGCTTGCCGTCTTTGCCAACCGCTGCGGGCGCTGCGCCTGCCGCTGGAGCTGCACCCGCTGCGGGCACTGCGCCTGCGACAACTGCACCGGGAACCGGCTCGTCGAGCTTCTCTTTTTCGGGCGCGACGACCGACGCGATCGTCTGCTCCGCAGGGAGTAGCACCACCACGCCCGGGTCAAGCTTGAGCTCTTGCGTCGAAACTGCTTCGCCGAGCGCGAGGTGAGTCACGTCGATCTCGAGCTTGACTGGGATTTTGTCCGGCAAACAACGCACGGGCAGCTTGCGATAGACCTGGCGAAGAATGCCGCCCGTAGTCACACCGATCGGCTTGCCGGTGACGAGCAACGGCACTTCGACGTCGACCTCTTTGTCGAGCGAGACGAACGCGAAGTCGACGTGCTCGAGGCTCCGTGTGACGGGATGATACGAGTAGTCCTTGATCATCACCGTCTGGTCTTTGCCAGCGACCTTCATCTTGATGACCGAGTTTTGACCGCGCTCGCTTTTGAGGATCGTGATGACGTCCTTCGGCTCCACGCAGATCGGCGTGGCCGGTTGGCCCTTGCCGTAGGCCACCGCGGGGACTTTGCCGGTCTTGCGAACGCGGCGAACTTCGCCTTTGCCAGCGGCAATGCGGGGGGTGACTTCGAGTTGGGTCATCGTCGACATGGTGGATTCTCCGAGAACACGCACAATCGCAGGTGGATCGCGCGCGGGGCGCGAGCATGTAGCAGAAAGCGGAATGGGTCGCGAGGGGATTTTGTCAGGAGGTCCAACACGTCAAGCGAACAGCGAACTCACCGAATCGCTGGAGTGGATGCGTTTGATCGCCTCCCCTAGTAACCGCGCGATGCTCACTTGTTTGATCTTGGGGCAAGCCTTTGCGCTGTCACTTAGAGGGACCGTGTCTGTGACGACGACTTCGGTGATCGGAGAGTCTAGAATGCGTTGGATGGCCGGCCCCGAAAACACGCCGTGAGTAGCGCACGCGACGACTTTGGTCGCGCCGTTGTCCACGAGGGCTTTTGCGGCGCCCACGAGCGTGCCTGCAGTGTCGATCATGTCGTCGACGATGATGCACTGCTTGCCTTCGACGTCGCCAATGAGGTTCATCACCTCGCTGACATTGGCGCGCTCACGACGCTTGTCGACGATCGCGAGGGAGGCGTCGAGTCGCTTCGAGTAGGCGCGAGCGCGCTCGACGCCACCAGCATCTGGCGAGACAAACACGGCTTGTGAATCAAAGTTCTTCTTCAGGTAGTCCTCGAGCATGACAGGCATCGCGTAGAGGTGATCAAATGGAATGTTGAAAAACCCCTGAATTTGGCCTGCGTGGAGGTCTACCGAGACCACCCGCGTGACTCCGCTTGCGACGATCAGATCAGCGACGAGCTTGCTCGTGATGGGCGTTCGCGGTGCGACTTTGCGATCCTGCCGACCATATCCATAATAGGGCATCACAGCCGTGATCGATCCCGCAGACGCACGACGAAGCGCGTCGCACATGATCAACAGCTCCATCACGTTGTCGTTGACGGGGCTCGATGTCGGCTGAATGACGAAGGCGTCGACGCCGCGCACGTTTTCGTTGATCTCGACGAAGCTCTCGCCATCGCTGAAGCGCGTCGTGCGACAGCGCGACAGCGGTGTTTCTAAAAACGCAGCGATTTGCGCGGCCAGCTGCGGATTCGCATTACCGGAGAAGATGCAAACCTTCTTGAACACTTCGGCTCCGATCGTGGCCCATCGCGTCGGGCGCGCGCTCATCTACCTGTCACGTTGGGGCGTGTCAACGGACGGAGGAGCAACCGTCCATTCGGCGTGCGAAACGCGACTTCTCTCGAGTCGCTATTGCGCGAGCATCGACTTGCACTCGTCGAGCGGACCTTTTTTGCCCTGCGAGAGACACGAGTTGAAGCACCTCTTGCTCTGCGCAACATTGCCAGACGCTTGATACGCGCCGCCAAGAACGAGCCATGTCTCGCCGTCGGTTGGATCGAGCGCAACCGAGCGCTCACCTGCCGCGATCGCCATGCCGTTGTTGCCAGACTCGAGTGCGGCTTTGGCAGTCGCCTTTTCTTGCCACGCGGTCTTGGGCTTCGCCGTTCCATCGCCCACGACACCAACCGGGCTGGAAGTCGGCGCTGCGTCTTTCGTGTCGAGTTCGACTGCTTTGGCGTCTCCAACCAGCGTGTCACCGACGATGGGTTGCATGTCGACGTTCGTGATGGCTGGCACTGGATCGGCTTGCTTTACAGGCTCTGGCGCCTTGACCTCGGGGATGACTTGCGTGACGGGCGGTTGGGCCGCGTGGCTCGCGACGTCTTTCTCTGCGAGCTTCAAGCGGGCGAACGCGAGCAGACAAATCACCGCAGCGGCTGCCACTGCAGCCTTCACGTACTTCGTCAGGTGCGCGCGACGCGCCCGTGCGGCAGCGGTCATCTTTTGAGCGTGCTTGGGATCGACCATGTCGAAACCGCCGCTCATGCCGGATGAAGCCTTGGCCTTCTCGGCGTCTGCGAAGAATTGCTCCTCGTGCTCGTGCTCGACGACCGGAGGAATGCTGATCTCCTCTGGATCTCCCGTCATGCCCTTTTTTGCGGCCTGATGAGCGTCGACCTTTTTCTCGAGCTTCTGTTCGAGCGCGTCGAG
>JAYVXK010000860.1:0-4367 GCA_043785265.1 Myxococcales bacterium
GGTGATGGCGATGTCGGCGGTCGCCTCGTCACGATCGCCTAGCAATCTGTGGGCTGCTGCCTCTCGAGGTGATCCATAGCGAATACGACTTTGGTCTACTGGGTCCGCCAATAACGCGCGCGGACGGTACGTGCCTCGATCGAGATCGAACAACACGCGACCTTCCAGACATGCACGTTGCATGTGACCGCGCGTGTCTTCGTTCGATTGTCCCGTCGCTTTGGCGAGGTCCGTGAGCGTGAGCGGACCGCGCTTGCGTAGTTCGTCCACCGCGCGGTTTACTTCTTTGCCCGCATCTGCGCGCGGGGTGAGCGCATCGAATGAAGTCGCGCTCGCCCATTTGCTCTCGGCCCAACTCGTCAGCGCTACCGTCAGACGCGCGCGACCCATGTCGAGCACCCAGAACGAAGGCAGGCCTGGGCCGAGCAAGTGCACACGTACGCCGCGAAGATGCGGAAGCGCACGGGCGAGCACGAGCAATCGCTGTCGGCCGAAGATGCGGACGATGCGTGGCGCGCTGCCCTTGTAGACCTCTCCATGACACTCGAGCGCGATCTCCCATGGCTCGATGACCAAGCGAGGTCGCATGCCGGGGACGAGCTCGAAACGCAAGCCGCGCGGCGCTTTCTTGGCCTTGCGTGTACGTAGCGCGAACAGCAAGTTGTAGAGATCGATCGGCGCAAGATGTGCAACCACGCCTGGCAATGTCGCGGCGGACTGCACCTGCAGAAAACCGCGCAGCCATTCGTCGGGGACTTCTACTTCGCGCGGTCCCTCGGGTTTTTTCGCGAGCGCGCTGGATGCCTGTAGATCGACTGGCTGGTAAGTGCGAATGCGCTCGACCTGCTCGACGAACGCGGGCGACAAATCGGTCGAAGTCGTCCCATGCGCAGACCCACGGTCCTCGAAGAGTTCGTTGTCGAACGCGAGGCGTGCGTATGCGCTCTCGTCGCGCGAAAACACTTCGAGCGAGGCTTCGTCGGGGTCGACCGTGAAGACCGGGTCGAGTCCACGCGAACGCGGCGTCGAGTCTGCATAAGCGCCTTCGAGAAAAGACTTCTGCGCTTCCCAGATCGCGGCGGTTGCTTTCTTTCCTTGCTGCATCAAGTGCGCGAGGTAGGCCGTGCGATCTTTGCCTTTGTATCGGAGGTCGCTGTCTCGAACAGCGCACGCAGTCAGCAGCGCGTCGCGAAACAGCTCTGCGTCGCGGAGGCGGCCAGTCAGGCCAACTTGCGAGCGTCCGGCGTCCAACGCCAGCGCGACGCGCGAAGCCTTAGGGGACGTTTCGACTTCGCTCGGCGCGGGGTACGCGAGCTTGAGCACTTGGGCAGTCACGACCGTGCCTCCTTGCGTGCAGCGACGCGTTGCGCGCGCCGAAGTGAGCGATAAGCAGCCTTACGAGTATTTTCGTCACTCTCACCCTCTTTGGAGGCGAGTGTCGTGAGGGTCGCGATCGCACTCTCGGTTGCCGCTCTGCCAAGCGCCGAAATGGCTTCCAAACGCGACTTGCCTTTTTTCGCGAGCCCTTCGAGAGCGGTCGTATCTGCATCACGAATCACACGCGCCAATAGCGCTCGACGCCCCTCTGGAGTGGTCAGCAATTCGCCAGTTAGCGCTGTACCTTCTGCGGCGAGAGACATGCGTACGGGATCGAGCGGAGATCGCCTGAGCGCGAGTACGTCATCGATCGGAGCCAGAGCCATTGCGGCCGCAGAGCGAACATTGCCATCACGATCGGAGAGTGCCGACATCAAGTCCTTTGCTGGCGCCCCATGAAGCGTGTGCGCGGCCTCGATCCGGATTGCCACCGGCAGTTCTGAAGCCGCAAGCCAACGTTTTGCATCCGCTCGAGCGGCCACAGAGTCGATCTTGCGTGCAGCCCAGGCCGCGCGAATCCACGCGCCAAGTTCTGCGTCTCGTTCGTCGTTCTTTCCGAGCCGAACCGCCTCGATGTGCCCCTTCTCAGCACGACGCGCCGCTTCGATCAGCGCGGCGCCGAGCACTTTTCGATCGGCATCATTGGTCGACGCCTCGCGTGCGCCTCCAAGCCAGGCAGCATCCGCTCGCGCAGCGGGCGAATTGACCGACAACAGCTTTGCGAGATCGGCAGCAGGCACGCGATCGCGCCGCACCAGGCCAAAACGAATGCGCTGTCGAAGCGTGTCGTTCGACAACTTCGCGAGCTTCTCGAGCAAGCGACCCGCGTCGCCCTCATTTGCGAGAAACGCTGCGGCTGGCTCCGAGATGTCGTCGTGTTGGCTCTCGACGGCGAGAAACTCCACGCGCGTTCGATCGTTGGGAAAGATTTTTTCCAACGACTCACGCGCGGCCCAGCGCACGTCGTCGTCGTAGTTGTCGAGCGCCTTGGCGAGTGTCGTCTCAGACGCGATGTCTGCGATCTCGCCGAGCGCCTTGGCTGCGGCTACACGCTCGTCGTTGCTGCTCGAATTTTCTGCGAGCACCGCTTCGATGCGTGAACGGCCGCGTTCTCCTGTCATCCATCGCAAGCCACGCACGGCTGCGACGGCCAGTGCCTGCTCTTTCGTGCCGACACTCGACTCCACGCGATCACGCACTCGTTCGCGATCGTCTGCATCGAGCTTGTGCGCGAGTCGGCCTAGCGCCTCGAGAGCCGCGGCCTGCATGCTCACCTCGGCCGGAGCTTCTTCTGTGCCGCCCGCGGCAATGATCTCGAGCTCCGCGAGAGCGCGTTTGTCGCCGAGTGCACCGAGCGCCAGCAGTGCGCGTTCACGGTCCCCGCCATCGCCTGCACGAGCGAACAACAAGAGCGGGCGCAATGCGGTGAAGTCGCCCTGACTCGCAACACCTTCTGCCGCGCCGAGCATGGTCTCTCGCGCGCCGCCTTTGAGGACATCGAGCAGCGGCTCCACTTTGCTTTTCTTCTTGTCGACGCGGCGCGCATACGATCGCACCGCCGTCGCTCGCACGTTCACGTCACGATCGCCGAACATCGACACGAGCAGGCCATCTGCGGAGACGTCCTCGAGGTCGTCGAGTTCGGCGGCCGCGAGTTGACGCACATCGGCGTACTTCGCCACGACGGCCGCGCCCAGAAATCGCTTTGCCAGGGCTATATTTCTGGGCTTTGGTGGTGCCGCGCCACGAACGCGTTCGGCATCCCCACGAGGACCGACGATGCTGATGCAGCCCGCGAACGCAGCGCGACGAACTGCTTCTGTCTCGTCAGCAAAGCGCAAAGAGAGAGCGTCGATCGCGTCTTGTCCCGCGCGTGTCTTCGCGATGGCGTCGGTCAGTGCTTGCCGTTCCGCGTCGGGAACGGTGTCCTCGAAGCGAGTCGAGAGCGCTCGAACGGCGGCGGCAGACCCCAAACCAGCGAGGGCGTCGCGTGCACGTTGCGCAATGGCGGCGTCTTCTGCGCGCAGCCACGGAGCCAATGCGTCAGCCGCGCGATCGTCTTTGCGAGCGGAGAGCATCTCGGCCGCGCGCAGTCGAAGGTCGTCGTGATCGCTCTCTAGCGCTTTGACGAGCGCGACAGCGACGCGCTGGTCTTGTGAGGTCGACAGTCGCTCGAGCACTCCAATGCGAATGTCTGGATGTTCGCTGCCCAAAGCGGCGAGGAGGGGCTCGAGGCTGCCTGGCTCGCTGAGTTTTTCGAGCAGATCGAAGGCATATTTGCGTGCTTGCGCGACTCGTGAATCGAGCGCCTTCGCGATGCGCGGCTTGCTGACTTCGCCACGCGCCGCGAGTTCATCCAGCGCAGCGCGAATGACGTCCGCAGACGATGAAGCAAGCGCTACCGAGAGAGGTGTCTCTGGATCGGTCGTGTAGACTTTTCGAAGCGCAGCGAACGCAGCCTGTCGCACGAGGTGATTCGGATCATCGAGAGCGCGCGCGAGTGCTGGGGTCGCGCTTGCGACCGAGACGTGATTCTGCGCGCAGAGTTCGACGAGTCGCTCGATGGCATCGCGACGAACACGATGCGACTCGTCGTCGGCGCCTGCCTGTCGCAGCAAACCGACGTAAGCGCCAAACGCAAGAAGCCGCAGTCGACGTTGCTCGTCCGCGGGCACAGGTGAGGCCGTAGGTTCCGGCGACTTTTCGTCGGCCTCTGCGCCGTTAGCGAACAACCTTCGCAGCAAAGCGAGCGGCTTCTTCTTGGCAGCCGAAGCCTCAGTCGCGCGCGGAGTGGTGTCCGGAACCCAAGGCGATCTCACGGAGCGTGGCATCACCGCGCGCTGAACTTCACGGAAATATTCGATGGGTCGATCAGACAACCGCATCGCCTGCGCCGCCGCGTACCGTTGCTCGGGTCGATCACCCGCGAGTGCTTCTGCGAGCCCGATCATCAGGCGCGCGCGCGTTTCCTCGTCAGGCCAACGCTCCAT
>JAYVXK010000861.1:0-13656 GCA_043785265.1 Myxococcales bacterium
GGGAAGGCCATGACGGATGTGGACCTTCGCGTCACGGAAGCAAGGCTCTCGTGGGAAGGCACGACGATGTCCATGGAAGCAAAAGCGTTTGGATCACGAACCTTCACCACGCGCGGTGTCGGCGCGATCTACGCTGAAAATGCAGCTGCGGCGCTGCTCGGCGCGATCGCGATGGGTGTGCCGTTCGACCTCGCCGTCGACGCGATCGCTCGAACGCCCGCGCCTCCGGGTCGCTTCGACTTGGTGGCGCGGCGGCCGTATGTCGTCATCGACTATGCACACACGCCTGACGCGATCTTGCGCACCTGCCAGACGGCGCAACAGCTCTGCGACGGCGGAGAGGTCATTGTCGTATTCGGCGCTGGAGGCAATCGTGATCGTGGCAAGCGCGCAGAGATGGGAAGGTCCGCGAGCGGCGCGGATCGCATCATCCTTACCACTGACAATTCGCGCGACGAGGACGCCGCCGAGATCGCCGCCGACATCCGCGGGGGCCTCTCTGGCCATGCGCACGTCGAGGTCGAACTCGATCGAGAGCGGGCCATCGCCCGCGCGGTGACCGAGGCGCGAGCAGGCGATGTCGTGCTCGTGTGCGGCAAGGGACACGAGACCGACCAAGTCACGCGGGGACAGACCATCCACTTTTCGGATCGTGAAGCGGTCGCGCGCGCGGTAGCCGTGCGTTCTGCTGGAGGAAAGTGAACCCGTACCGTCGCATGGCTAAGGAACCTGCTCACGCAACGCCCGGTACTTTGGGCAATGATGAACCACCGCGCTGACCATCTCGGTGCCGGTGAGCGTGGGTAGCTTGGGGCTGCAAGCGTCGGGGTCCTCTAGTGCCCCGACGATCGAGCCCCAGAAGCCATACTGGTAAACGAACTCAGGAAGGCCCGGATCACCGGCGAGGCTAAAGTGCATGAACAAAGACTCCCCGAAGTTTTTCTTCCATAGCGTAAAAAACGCATTGTAATTGTCGTACATGCGTTGATCGTGTTGGGCGAGGTGCTTGACGGTCAGATTGGTGTTTCCCGTTATCGACTGCCCGCCTTCGTACCCGACAATTTCGAGTCCGTATTCTGCAGCGAGTTTGTGGAAATCTTGGAAGGCGGGATCCATCGACGCGATGTCCTGCCCCATGCTCGCAAACAGGCTCGCGAGATCACCAGTCTTGGGCTCCGCGGGGCCAAAATAGGGCGCGATCGCCACGTAAGACACTTGTTTCTTTGGGTCACCGTAGTTGTCTTTGATGAACCGAAGACCGACGTCGCTGAATCCCGCGCCGAGCGCCCACCCAGACAACACTGGAGTCACGATGCCTTCCTTCTTGGTGGAAGAAAGCTCCTGCCTGAAGATGGTGGCGATGTTGACGAGACGGTCGGCGTGAAACTGCCCGACCTTCATCAGGTCGGTCGATCCTGTCATCCACGATGGACCGTAAGTCCCCGAATACTTCCCAGTGTAGCGCGCGGTATTTTTGTTGGCCGCGTCCAGGTAGGTTTTGTAAGCGGAAAAGCCGTTGTTCCAAGTCTCGTTGCTGTCCTCGATGATGAGCTTGAATGGGGTCGAGTATCCCTGTTTGTTGCGCGCGGTGTCGATTCGGCCAAAATCGAGGTGATCACGAACGAACTGCGCAAACTGGTGGATGAAGTCATCGGAGGCGTGCTCTGGGATCGTCAGCCAACAATCCTTCCCAGTCTGGTTGACGAGCTCGATGATGTGCTCATATGGCTCCCCGAACGGAGACGAGCCAAAGTTCGAGGCTGCAGGTCGACTCGTCCAATCTGTCATGGTGCTGCCGTTGGTGCTCTCCCAGTCCATGAAACGCAGAGCGCGAAACGGCTTGAGCAATCCAAGAAACCCAGGCACGAACAGAGGCGTGGTGTTGTAGTCGAACCCAGGCAGCAGGATGCGAATGTCCTGCACGGTTTGACCTTGGCCATTGATGATCTTGAGAGTCAGAAAATTGCCAAACAGTCCAAGGGTGCCGGTGATGTCGAGGTCGCTCTGCTGCTGGCCGCCACTCGGGACCCACGCACCTTTCAATTTTCCGATCCCAGACACTTGCAGCGCGCCCGTACCCTTGAACGCGATCTTGTAGGTTCCCGTTGGCAGAACAAATCCAATGTCGGTCGAGCTCGTGCCGGATGCGCCCGCGACAGGATATCCGTTCGCGTCGCGTTGCTGCGCGGGGGTATCGAATGGACTCAACTGGTGGGCAATGTCGACACGCGGTAGATCTGCTGAGATGTTGGTTCCTACCCAAGAAGAGACGGTAGGAATGGCTGGGGCTGCGTCGATCGAACCATCCACGCCACCGTCTGTGGTGATCTGATCGGGGATATTGCTAGCGTCACCAGCAGCGACCGAGTCGTCTCCGCCGCAGCCGACTGCGAGGCAAAGGATCGTGATCCACTGCGCTTGGCTTCCCATCTTGGTCATTGCTCCACCACCTCGATTGAGATCGATTGATTGCGCCGAGAAAACGCAGAAATTCGACGCTACATGGCCCGTTCGCGTTGGACAAGCGGTGGGTAGCACCAAGACGTTGGCCACGTCCTCGCTCAACGGGCGTAGCGACCGCACAACTTGCGGTCATCGTCGAACTTGGTTTTGGTCAAGCACTCCGCTGTCCCAAAGCGAGTCACGCACGCGGTCGCGCAGGGAGCTCGGCTCGCGGGGTTGCACGGGTCGTCTGAATCCAAACAGACTTTCTCCGTCGCACCCGAAGCACACTCCGTGGACGACAGCGTCACGCAGTTGCCCTTGCCGCAGTCCGTGTCGCGCTCGCACAGATCGCACATGCAGGTACACGGGTATTGCATCGCCTGTGGGGGAATGCCTCCAGCACTGCACAAGTTCGGGCTCTGCATGCGCCAATGAGGGCAGTGCGCGAACGGCGTGGTCGGCTGGCTCCCAGGAGGAACCGCGTAGGTTGCCCAGTTGGCTTCCATTTGGAGATATTGCTCTCCGCACACCTTCGCGACACCTGTGTCATCCGGCGTTCGAGCGACTGGTCCCCCCGCACTAGTCGGAGGAGGAAGCGGGGAAGTGGTTTGAGAGCACGCCAAACTCGCGACCACCAAGAATACCAACACCCGAATCGCCATCGCCCCTTTGTACGCACCGCGGTCCCGAGTTCCCCCCGCACCCGCACCCGTCCCCGCACCCGCACCCGTCGCCGTCCCCGTCCCGGCACCCGTCCCCGTCCGCCGTCCCCCGTCTCCGCACCCCTCGCCACCGGGGAAGGAATTCACAGCGTAGCCTGCCGCTTCTCTAGTACTCATCTGTCAGGAGCATCGGCATGGCACTTTTCGACATCAGGCGTCTCGAGTTCGGATCACGGGTCCGACTACAACAGGCATGGACCGTCGCCGCCGCATGCATGATGTCCGCGTGCGGCGCTGCAATGCACGACGCAATACGTCCGGCAGATCCCGCGGCTGCAGACGCCACAGGACACGCGCAGTTGAAGCCAGTCGACGGACCTTCGACTCCGCTCGTCATCGATTGGCAACCCGACCAGCGCGCGGATCTCGAAGAGGCCATTCACGATGGCGTCGCGATCGTGGCGTGGGACGACAAGGGACTCAGGCTGCTCAAGCGATGCAGACTGGCGGGCAACTACGGCTACCTGCCCGTGCAGATGAAGCGCGACGTCGTGCGACTCGAGAGCGCCGACGACGTCAAGGCCAACCTTCCTCTCGGTGGAGCGGGCATCGTCGGATCGATTGGTGCGGGATTCTCACAAGGCACGACCTTGGACATCGCGCTCGCGATCGTCGGCAAGAGACGCACGACATGGACAGACGTCGCGCGCGACGACATGACCGGCGACTGCGCAGAAGCGACTCACTACGTCCGCGCGGTCACGGTCGGCGCGTTTGCCATGAAGACCGGCACACGCACCAAAGCCGCCATAGCCGCGCAAATTTTCGGCGCAGGGATGTCCGCCGGAACTGGAAGCAACAAGGACATCTCGAGTACCGATGGGAAGATCGAAGCGTGCGACAAAGTGACAGGTGAAGAGACAAAGCCTCCGGGTGAATGCGCGGCGCTCTTGCGGATCGAACTCGAGCCGATTTCGAAAGTGAGCACGGCCGGCAATGCTCATGCGGATGACCCAGGCAAGAAGCCTGACCCCAAGGTGGTGTCCGAGATCGTCGAGGGCTGTCCGCAAGGCTTCGTGTTTTCGAAAGGCGCATGCACGGGAGCGGCGACGGATCGTCCCCACGTGTGCGCGCCCGACAACCCGGTCGAGTGCGACGCTCAATGCACCAAGGGCGACTCCGCGAGTTGCGATCGGTTCGGCTCGCTCATCATGCAAGGCAAGCTGAGCACGCCCCCTGACTTGGTCAAAGCGCGCGCAGCCTTCCAGAAGGCTTGCGACGGCGACTACGCAAACGGCTGCTCGAACCTGGGAATTCATCTCGCGTTTGGCTCTGCGCGCGATCCGTTGCAGGCGACCACCTCGCTGCAAAAGGGATGCAGTCTCGGAAGCGCACGCGCGTGCGCGTTGTCGGGAGATGCGTTGTTGAACGGAACACTGGGCACCAAAGACCCCGTGCAAGCACTCAAGTTCTTCGTGAAGGGCTGCGACGGTGGGAACTTCTCCGCGTGTACCGACGCGGGGTTTCTCTACGCCGGCGGCACCGCTGCAGTTGCGCGCGACGACACCAAGGCGCTCGCGTATGCGCAGCGTGCTTGCTTCGGCGGATCATCGGTGGCGTGCGGCAACGCTGGGTACAAGATCGAGCTAGGTGAGTCTGTTGCCGCCGATCCGAAGTCGGCGCTCACGCTCTACGATCGCGGCTGCAAGCTCGATCCACGCGAGTGCTTTCGTGGCGGATTGTTGCTTGCGGTAGGTGCCCCGAGCGTCCCCAAGGACGACACCAAGGCCCAACCCCTCCTCGAGAAAGCGTGCGCTTCGGGGGTTGGACTCTCGAGCATCGCGTGCGTGGTGAGCGCGCGCCTCTACAACAGCGTAGGCGTGGCCGGCGTCTCTGGCCTCGACAAAACGATCGCCACCATGAAGCCGCAGTGCGACCAAAAGGAAGGTCGCGCGTGTGCGTTTCTTGGCATCGCCGAGTTCGGCGAAGAGAAGCCCGAGGCCGCGCTGCACTTGAAGGCCGCTTGCGATCTCAAAGACCAGCTTGGATGCCTGCTCGCGACCAAACTCACGACTTCCACTTCCGGTCTTCCCTCACCACCCCCGCCGGTCACGAAGCCCGGTCCCCAGTCTCCCCCCGCAGTCCCCGCCTCCGTGCCGAAGCCTGGGGTCGTGCCTCCGCCTGTGCCGAAGCCTGGGGTCGTGCCTGCGCCTGTGCCGAAGCCTGGGGTCGTGCCTGCACCAGTCCATAGTTAGCTCGCTTGCACGCCTCCGTGTGATGACAAGACCTGTTAGCGTCGCGCGCGAGTCTCATGGTGCATTCGAAGTCGCTCTGTTGGCTGGTGTTGGTTGGCGAACTGCTCTCGTCGCGCCCGACGAAAGCAGACATCGCGATCGGAACGCCGGCTCCTGCTCCGAAGAACATCATCTTGGCCGATCTCGGTCTTCATGTCGTAGGCCTCGGATACGAGCGGAGACTCCGACCCTATCTAGCGGTCCAGATGGTTGCAGAGTGGTACGTCCCGTGGACGCAGAATCTCCATTCGCCACCACTGGTCGTCTCGGGACTGGCCCTCCGCTCGCGACTGTTCTTCCACCCGTTCGGTGATGTTCCGAACGGCCTTTGGATCTCACCTGTGAGTACCTGGGGATACGGACAGGCGGACACGGATAAAGGTCGCCGGTGGGGACCGATGTGGTCGTTCGGAGTGAGTGTTGGCTACGCTGGCACAGTGGCGCGTCACCTTCACCTCTCGGCAGGCCTGGGACTCCAATACAACGCAGGAACCTTCGGCGGAAGTGCCGCACCCAGTTACGCGGGCTGGGCTCCGATCATCGACGCGACCATAGGCTATGCGTTCTAAAAAACCGCGAGGACTTCCGACAGCACCTGACGTGAGCAAGCCGGAGACGGAGACGGGAACGGAGACGGGAACGGCGACTGGGACAGCGACGGCAACACGGACTCAGAATCGCCCAGACACCAGGCCCGGGCCGAACGACACCTCGGTCTTTTGCTTGTGGAGTGTGGCGAGCGCGCCGATGCCTACCGCGCCCATGATGATCGCGCCGACGAGCGTCACGTTCGTCCAGAGGCGGAGTGACACGGCCTGATCGTGCAAGTCTTGTGAGTGATAGCCGGAGGCTTGGTAGTCGTCCGACGCGCTCACAGTTGCGAAGCCCAAGCCAATCGAAGTCGCCGCGAGCGCAACACCCACTGCACCAAACGCGATGCCCACTGGAAGTGTCGACTTGCCGATGATCCCCGTCATGCCTGGTTGCGGCGGCGGTGTGTCGACAGGAGGCGGCACGACCTGCGGCGGTGGTGGTGGTGGCGCGACATCCACTCGCAACGGCGCGCCGGCGGTGACGTCGACGTCCTTGTCGAACACCGTGCCCGCGCTCGTCTTCGCGTGGATCGTGTAGCGCCCTGGCACGACTCGCAAATCGACAGGCAGCGCAGCCCCTTCCAGTTGCGCGACTTGCACTGTCGTTCCCGCCGCGCCGTCGAGGTGCAGATGAGCGAGCTTTTGATCGAGCACGGCGAGGTGTTCGTGCGCGGTCTTTGCCAGGTCCGGGTTGAGGTCGCCAGCTTTGAGCGAGGCCTCGAAGTCGTCTGCTGCGCGCACCAACTCGTTGGCACTCTCCCACGACTCCGCCGCGTTATAGGCGGCCGCGCCTCGAGGTTCTTCTTTGAACGCCGCGTCGAACGAGTTCGCGGCGCCGCGAAAGTCTCCCTTGGAGAACAAGGCCTCTCCTGCGTGATAGAGCGTGACGGCCTTCGCGCGATCAGCGAGCGCCCCATGCGCGACGAGAAGCGACGACAGCGCGAAAGCGAGACTAGGAAGGTTTCTCATTAATTAGTATGGGCTTGGGGCAAGCTTGGGTTTTTTGGTGGAGTCAGCCGGCTTGGCTGTCGGCGGAGTCGTCGCGATGGGCTTGCTAGTTGTATCGGTGGAGAACGGTGGCCGCGCGAGTTTGATGGTCGCCGAAGGAGCGGGTGTTGTCGTCGTCGCGTCTGCAATGGGTTTGGTGAGGGGAGGCGTCGTCGCGGTCATTTTGGGCTGAGACGTCTCGATGGTTGCCGTCGCAGGCGCAGTGGGAGTCGCTTTGGGTGGCGGTGCTGTCGGCGTGGTGATCGTGACTTCGGTAGGCTGGTGACGTGCAAGCGACACCACCCCTACGAGGCAGACGAGAAACACTGCGACACCCAAGCCGACGAAGAGCGGAACATTGTTGCGAGGGACACGCGGCGCCATCTCGAACATCGCTGGCGAACTCATCGGGGGCTGCGGAAACGTGAGATCCGCGAGATCGGGCTCCGAAACGGCAACTGGCGAAGGCGCGCTCATGGGCGGTGGCATTGCTGCGAGCGGTCGTGGAGGCGCGACTTCGAGTGGACGTGCGACTGCGGCAGGCGGTGCCCCTGACTCGAGCGCGCGTGCGATCGACTCAGGGGATGGAGCGATCGCTTGTGGAGCGGACTTGGAGATCTCGGTGCTGTCTACAGCCTCGACCCCGTCGGAGGGAGACTGCGGCGCGACTGCGACGAGTCCGCTCGGAGTCGCGAGTGTCGCCTCGGCGACTTCACCGAGCCTTGCGCGCAACTCGACTGCGGCATGCGCGCGCTCGTGTCGATGCGCCAGTTTGGGACCCGCCTCCGTGCGTACATAAACCGAGACCTCTTCGTGGTCGGCGATCCAGTCGTGTGCGTCGAGCGCTTTAGCCAGCGCTTTGGCGAACGCGCCTGCGGTCGGCCAGCGGTCGTTCATGTCGAACGCGAGGGCCTTGTCGATGGCCGCGCACACATCCACAGGTACATCGGGGACGGCCTCACGCAGCGACGGCGGGGGTTCCGTCACGAGCTTGATCAACATGGCCATCTCTTCGCCGTCGCGAGACCACATCTGACGGTTCGCGACGATCTCCCAGGCGAGAACGCCAGCAGCCCAGATGTCGCAGCGACGGTCGACGGTCTTCCCACGCGCTTGCTCGGGAGCCATGTAGGCGACCTTGCCTTTGATGATGCCCGTGGCGGTGTTGCCCGCACGCGACGTGGCCTTGGCGATCCCGAAGTCGGTGAGTCTCGCGACGCCGTCGACGCCGACGAGGATGTTGTGCGGCGAGAAATCTCGGTGCACGATCGCCAGCGGAATCCCAGCCGAGTCACGCGTCTCGTGCGCAGCGTGAAGACCCGCGAGCGCGTCGAGCAGCACTCGGAACGCGATGCGCTTGGGGACTTCCTCGTTCATCGTCCGCGCGCGACGGAGCAAACCCGAGAGCGTGTCGCCCTCGACGTAGTCCATCACGAGGAAGAGCCCTTGCTCGTCGTCTCCCACGTCGAGGATGGGCACCACATTGTGATGGCGAATCGCCGACGCGAGTTTGGCTTCTTCGATCAACACCGTCTGAAACTCGGGCGCTTCGCGCAAGTGCTTGTGGGTGAGCTTCAGCGCCACGTCGCGCTCGAAACCCGCCGCGCCGCGAGAACGTGCGAGGTACACGGTGGCCATGCCGCCGCTCGCGATCGGCACGAGGACCTCGTAGCGGCCCACCCAATGCGGGATGCTCTTGTCCTTGTCCTTCTCGGCGGAGCTGGACCTCATCAGAGGAAGCATATCATCCGCTGGCACGCGACGTAACTCGTCAGATCCCGTCAAAATCCTGGTCGGCAACACACGGTCTGCATGCCATTCAGTGTCGCTGTTGATGGTGCCGCCGAGGCGTCAGGCGTGCAGCTCGATGTGCCGAAGCCGGTCCATTTGTAGGACCCAATGGGCTCCGTGTTGGTGCCGCCAGTGGGCTGACAGCCCGCATCCGTCGTGAATGCACCGAGGAGCTGCAGGCTGCTGCACATGGAGTCGGAAAAAAGGCTGAGAGTTCCCGCGCACTGAACGTTGATGATGGAGCAGGCGCCACAAGGGCTGCACACGATCGCCGCCGACGCGCCGATCAAGCGCTTCTGGGTGAACGGCGCGGGACACGCGACGTCGCCGGTCGCGATTGCGCACAAGCGTTTGCCAACAGGCGGCGAGCAGGTCGTCGTCTCGCACGAGGATGGTGTGCAGACACGCGCGGCACTCGCCTGGAGCTTCGTGTTGTCGACTGCGCCGTTCATGGTGCACGCCCCAGCATCCTTCGCGAAGGGCGCGATGAGCAAGAGGTCGGTGTTGAGCGTGCTACTGGCAATCACGCATCCCGGTCCTGAGACAGGAACCGGGGCACCAAACGTCGAACAGGTGGCGGAGTAGTTGCTATCGTATCTGATCTTGACGTTTCCGTTCGAGCAGTCCGGCGGGGCGCTCACCGAGCACGCACACGTGCAGGCTCCTGGGCCGACTTGCGGATCGTACACCACGTCAGACGGCGTCTGGCCGGGGTCGCAAGTTGGCGTGGTGCCGGCCGAGAATGTCACGAGGCCGAAACCCTGAGGCAGCGTGAAGCCACACCCCGCGTCGCAAGTTGGCGGCATGATCACATCGGGGCCGCCCGCGTCCTTGGCGGCGTCATTCGAGATCACATCAGCGCGACTGACGTCGAAAAAAGTGGCATCCGACCCGCCACCGTCGATCGGAATGACATCGGGGATGTCGATTCCACATGCGATCAGCGTGACCACGACCGTTCCCGCTACCCATGACATTGCCCAACGGATCCGCATGGTCGTCTCCATCACATGCCGGGCCGGCAACACACGGTTTGCGCGTTCGTGAGATTGGCCGACGGTGTCGAAGCATCTGCGGTGCAGCTCGACGTGCCGAATCCCGTCCACTTGAAAGACCCAATGGCGACTCCGTTGGCGAGCGTCGGCTGACACCCTGCGCCGGTCGTATACTTACCAACCAGTTCATTCACGCTGCACGCCCCGTTCATGAATACGTCGAGAGTGCCCGCGCACGCGGCAGCAATCGAGCAAGATCCACAGGGACTGCACGCGACCGCAGCCGACGTACCCATCAAGTGTTTCTCGGTGAAGGGTGACGGGCAACCCACGTCGCCAGTCGCGACCGCGCACAAGCGCCCCAGGCTGGGAACGCAGGATGTCGTCGCGCACGAGGACGGTGTGCACACGCGGGCGTTGTTCGACTGGAGCGCGGTGTTGTCGACCACGAGGTTGGTGCTGCACCCGCCAGCATCGATGGCACTGGGGGCCGTGACGCCGATGTCAGCAGAGAGATTGCCAACCTGCACATTGCACCCCGGGGTGGCTACGAGCGAGACGCCTGTGATGCCACACGTCTTGCTGTTGTCGTTGTCGAGGGTCGTCTTGATGATTCCGCGCGAGCAATCTGGCGGCTTGGTAATCGTACATGGGCAGGTGCAGGCGGAGGCGCCTACTTTGGGATCAACGACCACGTCGGAGGGTGCTTGGCCAGGGTCGCACGCCGGAGTAGCGCCGGCCGAGAACGTCACGAGGCCAAAGCCTTGCGGCAGCGCGAAGCCACACGCCGCATCACACACGGGCGGCGTGATCACGTCGGCGCCCGCGTCCTTCGCGGCGTCGTTCAAGAGCGGCGCGTCGGTGGCACCCGCCTCAGAAACGCCAGCGTCGACAGGCACGACCTCTGGGATGTCGATCCCACATGCGATCAACGCGACCACGACCGCCCCAGTCACTGCCATCGCCAAACGGATTCGCATGGTCATCATCCAATCCGACTCATGGCTTGCAGCAGAGGGTGCGGGTCCCCACTACCATGAGGTTTGACGAAGGTGCGCCGTTTGCGGTGCACGTGGTGTTGGGCGTGCCGACATACTTGTAGCTGCCGGGAGTGGCGGTCGGGTTTGGCGCGCAGCCTGCGTCGCTCGACAGCGCGAAGTCGAGCTGCGCGCACAAGCTGTCGGTGTAGAACGTGACGACTCCAGCACAGGAAGTTGATGGTGTGCACGTGCCGTTGCAACCGCAGCTCACTGACGCAGACGTTGCGAGTGTGTGCTTCTCGCCGAAACCGCTCGGGCATGCGACGTCGCCATTGGAGATTGCGCAGAGCCGCAGTCCGTTCTGCGGGCCGCAGATCCCATCGCTGCAGCTCGTGGGTACACAGACGCGCACGTCCGTCGAAACGACTTGGTTGATGTTCGCCACGCCCGTGAGCTGACAACCGCCCGCGTCGACGGGAGCGGCTGCGTCGAGTGAGTGAAATGAGGCGAAGCCCGTGACGTTGTTGAGCACCTGGCACGCTGGACCCGGCGGGTTCAGAATCAGCCCAGATGGCTTGGAGCAGACGCTTCCGTCGCCCGTGGAGTCGAGCCAGAAGCCGAGCTGGCCACTCGAGCAATCGCCCTTGCCAGTGGTGGTGCACCCACACGAGCATGCGTTGCTCGCCACCGAAGGGTCTGCGATCAAGTCGCTGACGACCTGTCCAGAGGTGCATGGGGTGTTGCGGTTGGCGGCGTAAAGGACCAAGCCGAAACCCAGCGGCAAGTTAACGCCGCAGCCGCCGTCGCACGAGGGAGGTACGATCACATCGGCGAGCGCATCCATGGAGCCAGCGTCTGAAGCGTCGCTGTTGGTGACGTCCGCACCGCTCTCAGCGCCTCCGCCATCCGTGTCCGGCATCACGTCCGGGATCTCGATGCCGCACGCTGCGATCCCGCCGGCGATCGCCACGCCCATCGCGATGCGGACACCAATCCCCATCTGCGTACTCTACATGGGTCTTTGGCAACCGTCACGGAGCGCAGCAGATCGTCTTGACCCCAGTGAGTCCAGCTTGCCCTGTGGCTCCTGCAGGAGTGCAGGTCGCGGGCGCAGCGGGATCCGGCACATAATAGAGACTGTCGAACCCCGTCAGGGGATTTTGGCATGTGCCATTGGCGGGGACGGTAATCTTGTAGTCGACTCCGCTTATGCTGCCGTTGCCATCGCAGGATGGGTCACCGCTGAAGACTCGAATGTTGCCCGTGCAGGGCTGCGGCGCGCCCACGGCGCATGTGCACACGTCGCACGTCGCAGTCCCGGAGGTGCCGACCTGACCTGTCGTGCCGAAGGGAGAGAAACCGGCTGGGCAGCCAAGCGCGTTGTCACGCTCGATGCACGTTTGGAAACCGGTCGCCTTGAGACCACAGTAGTTGGCCGTGCACTTGTTGGGACGACAGCCAGTGACAGCGTCGGTGTCCACCGCTTGGGTGCCTGTCGAGGTGATGCTGCACGTCGGCGTCCCCGTCGCGGCTGCGGGGGTACCAGAGATGCGCGCGGAGATACCTTGTTGCTGAGTGCGCGCCACACATACTGGGGACGCGGGTTTGGTGTCGGTGGTTCCGACGCAGAGCGAGCCTGTCTTGATAGTAAACCCACCACAAGTGTAACCGCTCGAGACGTTGCAGGCGCTGCACGTGCACGAACTAGGTTTCAAACGCGGATTGGTGACCAGCGGAAACGGATCGAAGTCGCTGGATGGACACGCCTTGGTTCCAGGGGAGATTCCGAACAACGTCCATCCCTCCGGAACACTGGGGACACATGACGCATCCAGGGTCGCGCATATGGGCGGCACCGATGCGTCTGTCGTAGAGTCGCCGTTGATGACGTCCGAGCCGCTCTCGGCGCCTCCGCCATCGGTGTTCGGCACCACGTCCGGGATCACGATGCCGCACGCTGCGATCCCAACCGCGATCGCCATGCCCATCGCGATGCGGACGCCCACTCCCATTTGCGTACTCTACACGAGTCGTCTGCAACTGCCCACGAGGCTGGGCGCGGGCGGACACTCGTCTGTCAGGCCTGCATTTCGCGTCAACTGAGCGCGTCGTATGAATCGACCGCCGACAGCTCTGTGACCACGGGCAAGTCCACGCAACGCTCTTTGAGTTCTCTTTGAAAGGCCTTGAACGCTGGGAGATTGACGAGTGGGTTATCGCCCACGGAGTCCACTGTCGCGATGTGGACGAACGTGACCTTGTCCGCTTCTCGGTAGGTGGCGTAGCGCAGACCCTTTGGCGTGCGTGATCGAAGCTCATTGAACACCGCGCGCACCAGTGCTGCGTTCGCCTCTGCATGCGCTTCCGAAGTCTTGTACCGGACCACGATCGTCTTCATGGGATGACCTTTTCTTCTGTGGGAGAGCGAACCGTCGCAGGTCCCTGGAGTCAGGACGACTGACGTGGCCAAAAGGATGCGCACAGATCGCAAGTACCTAGACCACGGCATCCAGTAACGACTCCTCTGCGCGGGTGGTAAGCCACGTCTGTTCGATGCGTCGCGATTGGACGTCTATCGCCTTTGCGAGCGAAGGAAGGTTTTCGTCTTCGAACGGGCGTTCTCGAACGAGCTCGCGATAGTGCTCCAAGCCTGCTTCGAGGTTGTCCTTGAACGCCGCGAGGCGAGCGAGCGCTTTGTCATCGCCTGGCACCAGAGCGTCGACCTGGGTTTTAAAGTGGTCGACGTACATCTCGAGTTCCTTCTCGAAACAGTGCGGGCGCTTGGGCGAAACGAGACTCGCTCCTCGCCCATAAATGTGATCGACCATCTCGCGAAGCGTGTACTCGCGATCGAAGTGAGCGATGTTGGGTCCTGGGCAGACCGCAACCGGAAGTCCAGGTTTTGCGAC
>JAYVXK010000862.1:0-4359 GCA_043785265.1 Myxococcales bacterium
AAAGCAAATTCGGACGGCCGTCCGACTCGGGACTAAGCAACGGCTGCGCCAGGCATCGACGTCACGTACGCGGCTAAAAACAGCCACCGTTCTTCACGACGGGACTGGCCACCTGTCCTTGGGACACTCAACGGGCCAACACGCGAGCGCCGCGCTTCCATCGACGTCTGATCTGGTCGCGCCCGCTCGTCGGAAATCACTCTCGTTGCTAGTCCTTGGCTCGCAACTCCGCCGACGCCTCTAAAAGTGAACGGCATTGGCTCCTGTCCCCGTCCCTTCCCGTCCCGCTCCCGTCCCTCAATGGGAAGGTCGGCCGAGCACGTCGTTCATCACGATGAGCAGCGAGTCCGCATGGAGCTCGTCGAAGAAGTGCTTGTAGCGTGGATGGCTGGATTGCGCGGACGGATCAACATTGCCGTCGCTGTCGAGAATGAACGTGCGCGGCACGTAGGCACCGTCTGGCTTGTAGCGATTCGAGATTGCCTCGTTGGCGTCGACGTCGACGTGGATCATCACGAAGTCCTTGGCGCGCTCGACCAGCCGCGGGTCGCTGAAGACGTGACTGTAGTTGCGACAATGTTCGCACCACGTTCCATACATCACGAGACAAACAGGCTTGCGTGCTTTCTTCGCGACCGCGAGGCCTTCGTCGAACGACTTCCAATCGATGCCGCTCGGGTTCCACGCTTCCGTGGCATCCGCCGCGATCGCGGGTGGCGCTTCGATCATGGGCGCGCTCGTCACGATCGCTTGCGCGCTTTGCACCACGACGGGCGGGGCAGGCGTGCCGGGTGACTCGAGTTCTTGCGGCGCGCGTGAGCAAGCGAAGACGAACAGCGCACCAGCCAAGATCGAACGCACGCAGACATCTTGCACGGAAACGCCCAGGAAGTCAGGCGTTGTAATCGATCGGCGTAGGGCTCGCGTTGACCCAGCGCACAAGCGCGATACGATGGACCGCACCATGCGTCGCGTCCATCGGCCGTGGGTTTCGTCCACTCTCTGTTTTGCGCTCTTGGTGGGCTGCTACTGGGGAAGCGGATCACCCGAAGACCCGGCTGCGACAGTAGGTTCTTCACCGCTGCGTCGATTGACTGACGAAGAGCTGCGCAATGCGCTTCACGATCTGTTCGGATCGTTGAACGTGGAGTTTCCCACGATGCCCGAGGACGCGACAGTCGCTGGCTTCGACAACGCGGCGGAGGCGCAACAGCCGTCGGATGTTCGCATCTCGCGCTACGAAGCGATCGCGACACTCTATGGCCAAACAGCCACGGCCAACGCGACCACGACCCGAGCGATCGTCGGATGTGAGGATTGGTCCACACCGACACTCGCCAATGCGTGCGGGAGTCAGTTCGTCGATCGGTGGGGCACGAAACTCTTTCGACGACCCCTCACTGCTGCAGAGCGCGATCGATTCAACATCCGATTTGCGAGTTGGCGATCCGCGTCGGACTTCGAGGGCGCAGTCCAATTGACCCTCAGCGCCATGCTGCAATCACCGCAATTCCTTTATCGACCCGAACCCAAACAGACTGGTGAGCAGGCGGGTGCGAGTGTGCTCGTCGAACCTTACGCGATGGCGAGTCGGCTCTCCTTCTTCCTATGGGAGAGCGTTCCGGACGACACACTGTTGCGCGCCGCCGCGAACGACGAACTGCGCACCGAGGCGCAAGTCCGCCTGCAAGCGGCGCGCATGCTCGCCGACGATCGCGCCAAGCGTGTGTATTGGAGTTTTCATCGTCAATGGCTGGGCCTCGACCGCATCCTCCAGGACGAACACTCGCAGCGTGCGGCAGACGTCGACCCCACATGGACTGTCAGCACGCAAGTGTCCGCGCTCGAAGAATCGAGACTGTTCATCGTGAACGTCCTCGCGCAGGGCGGCACATTCGGCGATCTGTTCACGAGCCGTCGCGCGTGGATCGATGGCGAGATGGCCCGCGTCTACGGCGTCCCCATACCTTCCCATCCGAATGAATTTTCAGAAATCTCTCTACCCGAGGCGGAGCGCGCGGGCCTGTTGACGCGCGTGTCGTTCCTAGCGGGTTATTCACATCGCGGCGCCACGTCTCCTCCGGTGCGCGGAAACTTCATTCAACTGAGATTGCTTTGTGAGTTGCCGGTCTCACCTCCGCCAGGCGCGGACCTCTCGCCTCCGATGGCGGATGCGTCACACGGTCCGCAGACGAATCGCATGTTGTTCGAAGCGCGCACTCAGCCGTCGACTTGCCAAGGTTGCCATTCGGCACTCAATGGTTTCGGTTTTGGTCTGGAGCACTACGACGCCGCAGGTCACTATCAAGCTACCGATCATGGCTTGCCGGTCGACGCACGCGGACGCGTCAACGGTACGGAAAAAGACCGCGCGTTTGATGGTGCGTTGGATCTGTCGAATGCCCTCGCTGATAGCCAAACGGTGCGGCGCTGCGCGACAGAGCGCTGGTTTCGCTACGCGCTCGGACGCGCGCCCGAAGGCGTCGAGGCATCGACCGTGCGGGCCCTGTCGATCGCGTTCGATGCGAGTTCGGGCGACGTGCAAAAACTTCTGACTGACATCGTCGCATCTCCCACGTTTCGCTTGCGCAAGGCGTCGACGCCATGAAGTTCGCGCGACGACAACTCTTGCAAGCGCTTGGTTTGGGCGCGATCGCGAGCGCGATACGAGATGGTCGGGCGTACGAGAGCGCACCTGCGACCAACGTCAACACACGCGCGCCGACACGCATCCTCTTTTATGTGCAACCGCACGGCAACATCCCGCGCACGTGGAACATGGATGTCCCCGGAGGCGCGACGAACGCGTTCGCAGAACGATCGCTCATCGATCTACAGCCTGGAGACATGAGTCCGACGCTCCGCGCGCTCCATCCGTTTCGCGATCGCATCCTCGCGATCGAAGGTCTCTCGCATACGTCCGCGCTCGCGGACATCGCTGCGGTTCGGCGCGCTGGGAGCGGCGATCTCAACAATCATCAAATCGGAGTTTCCGACGTGCTCACGGGCACGCGTGCCCTCCAGCGTCAGGGTACCTATTGCAGTGGCGGCGCGCGATCACTCGATCAAGAACTCGCGACTCGTCTGGCCGCTCCCGGACGCTTCAACTCTCGCGTGTATGGTTTCGACTACGTACCCAATTCGATGGTGTCTCCGTTCTCGTACCTTGGTCCGGGAGAAGCGACTCCCATGGTCTCCGATCCGAGCTCCGCGTTCGCAGACTTGCTTGGGTATGTTCGACCTTCGGGTGCGCCAACCACACGCGCAGAGTTGCTGCGCTCGCTTCGTCCCTCCGTGCTCGACGCGGTCGCCGAGGAGCACGATGCGCTGTCGCGTCAGCTCGATTCAGCGGGCCGGCAGAAGCTCGAGCAGCATCGTGATCTCGTTCGTCAACTCGAAGTGAGTCTCGCAAAGAGTGCTTCGAGCCTGGAGTGCGACGCGGCGTTCGATGGGTCGGGCCACCCGCTGCGACAGTTCATGCGACTCGTGCGACTCGCGTTCACTTGCGATCTCACACGCGTCGTCACGCTATGCGCGCCGGTGCCTCAATGCCCCGAGCTTGGATATTCCGCAGCCGCGACCTTCCATGGGTATGGGCACCAATCGATCAACGGTCACACCGCGTGCGGCACGACGTTCAACCCGACCGCAGAGCAGGCCATGATCGATCTGGACGCATGGCACGCTGGGCATTTCGCGTACCTGCTTGAACAGCTCGCGGCGATCCCCGAAGGCAACGGCACGCTGCTCGATCACACGATCGTAGTTTGGCTCACAGAGTTGGCGACGCCGACGCACCAGCACCACGACGTCTGCACGGTGATCGCCGGAGGTGCCGGGTTCTTCAAAACCGGACGCTACGCGCGCTACCCACGCAACATGCAGAACCCACTCGCCAACGAACCCATGACGGGGCCTGGGCACAACCGACTTCTGGTGAGTTTGATGCAGTCGATGGGACAGTCGGACACTTCGTTCGGAATGACCGACACCCTCGCGAACGACGGCACACCGCTGTCACTACGCGGACCTCTCACCGAGCTGCACGCGCGCGGTTGAACGGTCAACGCCACTGAAGCGCGTACCAGTTGCCGAGCTTCCCCAAGAGAATGTCCGAGAACGCTGGATGAAGCCTCTTCATGCGTGAAGCAGCGGCGTCGCTGACTCGATCGAGATCTGAAAGCCGCCATGATTGGTCGTCTTGCATCAGTTCGTCGATGATCGCTTCGCACGCTTTCTTCATCGCTGCGTGACTCGAAGCGAAGTGCGCTGCGAGCCGAGCATCAGCACCGACGGGCTCAACGCCTTCGGAGTCAGGCGCGCCGCCGAGGTAGACCAGCAACGCTCGAGTGTCTCCAC
>JAYVXK010000863.1:0-4358 GCA_043785265.1 Myxococcales bacterium
CTGCCAGAACAACGTTTGCTTCGCTGGCTTCCTCGACAGTCGCTGTGGCTCGACGGGCGCTGCTTGCTCAGACTGCACCGCGAGCGCGAGCACATGCGACACCTCGGCGACACCGCGCATCTGCAGCAATCAACAGACGACATGCCCGGCGGTTTATCCGAGTTGTGCAAACAACGTCTCGACGCCCGCGCTGAGCGTCAACAAAGGCGCATGCTCGGCCAACGATCTGCTCGACGCAAAAAACGGCTGCAAAACAGGCTTCAATAGCATCGCCTGCCAGAACTTCTTCACCACGATCGCATCGATCAATCCTGGCTGCGCCAAGTGCATCGCTCCGTTCGAATATGACCTCCAAGCGGGAACGGGCATCTACAACTGTGTAGCGGCGTTCGTGAACGCGAGTTGCGATCACAAGACTGGCTGCGCGATCGATTGCGTAGGCACCAGCTGTGGGCAGTGCCCGAGCCTCACCAAGTCGTCGTGCGAGCAGCAAGTTCGCGGAGGTGGCGGTCAATGCAACACGTACTTCCAACAGACTGGATGCGTACTGCCCGCGCTCTTCGGGCAAGGGAAGGTCTGCAGCCCGCAGCAATACTTCGGCAACTACGGCAACTGGCTCGCCGGCGTAGGCCAATACTACTGCGGTCCCTGAGGAGGCCAGTGCTTTCCGACGATACCGGCGCGCGGCCGGTGTTGGGCGTCGTCACCGTACAAGAGTACGGCTCCTCGGCCCGCCTTGGCCGCGCTTGGTCTCGTCGGAAATCACTGGCCTCCTCGCGTCTTTGGGGTGGTGGTGGGGGGTTGGGTTTTGGTTTTTTGGTTGGGGGGGGAAGTTGACGGTTGTTTTGTTGACGGGGTTTCCGACTTTTCGGGCGCGGCGTCTTTGTGAGGCGTTGTTGAGGGATGGTGATGTAGAGGTGCGTGCTGTCGTGAGGACGAAGTTCCTGACGGAGGCTCGTGAGGCGCTCGCGGTGATGCCGACGAAAGACAGTGAACGTGTGCGGGTCATCGAGGGCGACAGCGCGTCGCTGGATCTCGGATTGAGCGGAGTTGAACTGGCCGAGCTTTCACAGGAAGTGGAGATCATTCATCACACTGCGCAGGTGACGTATCTCAATGTCGACAAGGAGCTGGCGCGTCACGTCAATGTCGATGGAGCACGCGAAGTGCTGGAGGTCGCCGAGTGCTGTAAGCGGCTAAAATGCGCGGTGATCCACTCGTCAGCCACTGTGAGTGGTTCACATCAAGGCGCCTTTGCAGAAGACGATCTCGACGTCGGACAATCGTTTCGCAATGCCGTCGAGTCCACGCTCGCGACCGCAGAACGCATGGCGCGCGAAGCCATGCGCGACTTACCCATCGCAGTCGTTCGCCCAGGTGTCATCGTGGGTGACTCGACGACTGGTGAAATTGATCGCCTCGATGGTCCCTACTATTTGATGTTGCTCATGCTCACATCGCCACCAGACTTTGCGTTGCCTTTGCCTGGTCGTGGGGACGTGCCTCTCAATCTGGTGCCGATCGACTTCGTCTCAGCGGCGGCAGCGGCGATTGGTCGCGATCCGCGCGCGCCGGGCAAGACGTTTCATGTCACTGATCCGACGCCTTTGCCCGCCAAGCGTGTGTTCGAACTCTTCGCGATGGCGGCGGGTCGACGCTCGTTGCGCGGTTTCTTTCCGTCGCAACTCACGAGCGCATTGCTGCGAACCCCGGGTCTCGAACGTTTCGCGACCAGTCCGCGCTCGCTCATCGAAGTGCTCGGGACCTCCGTCGTGTACGACACGCGCAACGCAGACATGATTCTAGGCCGCCTCCGTTGTCCGCCGCTCGCGTCGTACGTCGACAAGCTCGCGGCGCACGTGCAGTCGCGACTCAAAGACCGCGCGAGATCACGCGACACCGAAGTCGAGGATCCGCTCTCGTGACGAGCAGACCTGTTCCGCCTGCGGTTGGTCCAGGCATGGTGACGCGACGTCTTGTGATCAGCGCGCGCGATGTCGTATTCGCCAAGGGCATCGTCGAGGCGCTCGACGGAGTGGCGGCGGTCTTCGCCGAACGGGGAGGCGATCTCGTGCTTGCCTCACCCATCGATCGCGAAGCCGAACTCGATCAGCTCGCGCGTGATCTGGCCATGGAGCTCGGTGGGGTCATGGAGATGGACGAGGACGCAACACCACAAACGCTCCAAGAGCCGCAAAAACAAGGCTAACGGCGAGAGCCGAGCGCGTCGAAGCGATGTCGCCGCTCTCCCCTTGCGCGCGAAGATCAATCAACCCTCCGCGCACGAGCGCTCCGCTGATCCAAGTGAAGGCGAGGTTCGCGCCCCAAGCCATCCACGCGCCGCCATCGCGAATCCACAGTGCTCCAAGCGCCACACCCGCGCACGCCGACATGGAGATCTCCATCGCGTGTGCGCCGGCGCCCCACCGCGATGCCGCGGTCAACAAGCCGACCACCACGAGGGCGAGCGCCTCGCCCGGCGTCCCGAGATTTTTTCGCGTGAGGGCGAGCGCACGCAAAGGCATTCCTCGGAGGATCAGTTCGTCACGCGCAGCAGTCGCCGCCGCAATCAGCGCACCGAGTCCCGCGGTGGTGAGCGACGGCGTTCCGACCTCGCGTTCGATCTGATGCGTCGCGAGGCCGACCAAGATGAGAGCGGCTGCGGCGGTCGCTCCGTATCGTGAACCAACCAGCGCCCTTCGAACGATGTCACGAGTCGTCGGCAGAGGCGCATGCGGATCCGACCAAACGACACCAAGCCTTCCCAAGCCAAACTCCGCGAGCACAAACTGCGCGCCCAGTGCACCCGTCGCGTTCTGCCTGAAAATGAGGGCGATTACGTTTACGCCGAGGTAAACCACCAAACCCCAAAAGCTCACGCGCAGTGTGTCTTGTGCCGCGCTCTTCCACGCGGTGCGCGCTTTCACAACGTCTCCGCGAGAGCCGCACCGTCTGCCAAGAGTCCTGGCAGTCCGCCCGTGTGAATGAACAAGACGCGTGATCCCTTGGGCACGTCACCCCGCGACACGGCCTCTCGCAATCCGTGCAACGCCTTGCCCGTATAGACGGGATCCGTGATGACCCCGCTCTTGCGCGCGACTTCGGTGATGAAGCCGAGTTGTTGCTTCGTCATCACGCCATAGCGGGGACCTTTGGACGCGTCATCGACGACCACACGCGAGGGCTCCTTCAAGCTCGGGTCGTGGGCGCGCGCCTCGCCGATGATTCGCGAAATCACCCGCTCGAAGTACATGCGATCGTCGCACACGGCCATCGTGCGAACGACCGGAGCGACATCGAACGCGCTCGCACCAAGCGCGACTCCCGCGGCCGTCCCGCCAGATCCACACGCATGCACGATGACGTCGAATGGCTTGGATCCGCCTGCGAGCCCGAGATCCATTTGCTCGCGCACTTCGCGCATGGCCTCGACGTAGCCCAGCGATCCGAGTCCATTGGAGCCGCCTTCAGGCACGATGTACGGCTGTTGTCCGTGCGATCGCAGCTCTGCGGCCACTTGTTCCATGCACGCGTTGCGATCGGAGTATTCGGCCGGTGTGATGAGACGAATGTGCGCACCAGTCATCCGACCGAGCAGCACGTTGCCTGTGACGGGCAGCAAGTCTCGCGGTGCATCTACAGTTGGTCCTGGGAGAGTTTTTGCTGCGGGCACGCGCAAGAGAACCGTGCATTGCAGGCCCAAGCTCGCACACACCAAGGCGGTGGCCCGCGCGTGATTCGACTGCAGCCCGCCGCAGGTGATGACGTGATTGGCCTGTCGTTCGAGCGCTTGACCCAGCAACCATTCGAGCTTACGGACCTTGTTTCCAGCCTCCGCGCCACCTGTCGCATCGTCGCGTTTGATCCAGAGATCGACCCCGAGTAGTGCGTCGAGGGCGTCCCGTTTGACGATGGGCGTGGGCGCGTGCACCAGGTGCAAGCGTCGCATGTTCACTCGAAGCTCAAGAGGCGAGCGTTGGCTTCCACGGTTGCGCCCGCGACGACGAACACTTCGGCGATCTTGCCGGCGAGCTTTGCCTTGAGTTCGTTTTCCATCTTCATCGCCTCGACGACGAGCAGCGCTTGCCCAACCGTGACCTCGTCCCCCACCGCGACGTGCACCTTCACGACACGCCCCGGCATCGGACTCTTGACGACCTTGTCATGCGCACCGCGGCTGCCAGATGTCGCCGCCGCAGCCGCGCGCGCGCGCTCACTCTCGACGCGAACATAAGAGCGGTGTCCGCTCGCGACGGCGCCCAGCTCGGGCAAGGTCCCTTCGACCGCGAGATCAATCACGCGACCGTCGATTCGAAAACTAAGCCTATTTCCGAGGGCAATCACGTCCACGTCGATGC
>JAYVXK010000864.1:0-4358 GCA_043785265.1 Myxococcales bacterium
CGAATTCTCGGTCGTCGTGACCGATCCCGTGCGCTTCATCGTCGGCTACGTCGGACAAGCCGCGGCGCGTGACAACGATGCGGTGCTCGGTTGGGTGAAGGGCCTCTTCCTCAACGGCGTGCGCACGACGCTCGGTGAGCTGTGTGAGGTCGAGGGCAAGTCCGTGCTGCAGTCGATGAGCCTTCGCCAGAAGCTCGCGACGCAGTTCATCGCGAAGTGCCCGGACCTCAACGACATCGGCGTGAAGATCCTCCAGATGGGGGACTACCAGATCAACTTCAGCGACGAAGACAAGAAGCGTCTTCAAGACGCCAACGCCGAGATCGCCAAGGCGCAGCGCGCCGTGAAGGTGAAGCAGATCGGCGTCGCGGGCGCAGAGGCCGAGGCGAAGGCCAAGCAGTTCGAGCTCGATCAGAAGTACCAGCAGGACGCGCGCTACGTACAGAACGTCGCGGGCAACTACCAGAACTACGCCTCAGGCCAGGCCATGATCGGCGCAGGGCAGGGTATGGCCGCGCACGGCCTGGGCGAAGGCGGCGTTGCCGGCATGGGCATGCAGATGGCCGTCGGCATGAACATGGCGAACAACATGCAGGGTGGCATGGCAGGCGGAGGCGCTGCTCCCGGTGTCGGTGCCGCACCACAATTCAACGCAGCACAAGCCAAGGGTGCACAGGCAACATGCAGCAAGTGCGGCACGCACCAACCCCAAGGAAAGTTCTGCGCAGAATGCGGGACACCACTGGCTTCGATGAAAAAATTCTGCACATCGTGCGGTGGTGAGATCGCCAACAACGCCAAGTTTTGCGCGGGCTGCGGCACACCGGCGATTGCGGCTGCAGCACCTGCGCCTCCATCCGGCGGCTAATTCTCCGCTTGAAACGCGAGTCGACACGGCAGCTCACGCGCTTGCTACAATGAGCGCGTGACTCGCATCGCCGCCGTGTGTTTGGTCGCCGCGCTCGCCGGACAGGCCCGAGATCCGGGCTGCGGCGGCAGCAGTCGCGAGGACAGCACGATGCTCGGCGCGCCGTGCACGCGGCCCAAAGACTGCGCCCCTGGGTCGACATGCTCTGCCGGCGTTTGCATCTCACTCGACGCAGGCGAAACAGACTCAGGAGATGGCGGCGATGGTGGCGACTAAGACAGTCGACTTACGCCACATGATCAAGCGGTGCCCCGATTGCGGGCAGCAGTACAGCACCGACTCGGTGTTCTGTCCGTTCGATGGGTCAAAACTCCAGGACAGCATCGCCCTGCCCAAGGTCGATCCTCTCATTGGTACTGTGATCGACGACCGTTACGAGGTCCTCGAAGTGATCGGCGAAGGCGGCATGGGAACCGTCTATGCGGTCAAGCACAAGGCGCTTGATCGATCCTTCGCGCTCAAAGCGTTGCGCATTGATTTGGCGCGCGACGGCGAACTCGCAGAGCGATTCATTCGCGAGGCAAAGGCCACGGCCGCGATCAAACATCCGCAGGTGGTTTCGATCAGCGACTTTGGCGCGCTCCCTGACGGCAGGCCTTATTTTGTGATGGAACGGCTCGTCGGACAGACATTGGCTCAAGTCACCAAGCGAGGCGGGGCGTTGCCTGCAGCTCGCGCGTCGGCCATCGCGATCAAAGTCGCGCGTGCGCTTGCGGCAGCTCACGAAGCAGGTGTGGTGCATCGAGATCTGAAACCAGAAAATGTATTTCTGCTCGGTCGACGAGACGCGGGGCCCGAACAGGACGTGCGCGTCGTCGACTTTGGCGCCGCGATGATCGTCGGAAAGAGTCGACTGACCAAAAAGGGAATCGTCTTTGGGACACCGTTTTACATGTCGCCCGAACAAGCGAGCGGTGGCGTGGTCGACCATCGCGCGGACGTCTATGCACTGGGCGTCATCATGTACGAGATGTTCACGGGGCGCGTCCCGTTCGAGGGCGACTCGTACATGGGGGTGCTCACGCAGCACATGTTCGTCGAACCCGTGCCGCCATCGCGTCTCGATCCGAAGCTTGCGCGAGAGTTGGGCGCGCTCGAGACAATCACTCTCAAATGCCTCGAAAAACAGCCAGAAAAGCGCTTCGCTTCGATGGAGGAGCTCGCGCTCGAGGTCGAAAAAGTCGTGAGCGTGGATGCCAACGGAATAACCAAAGTGGCGCCCTACCTGGACGCGGGCGACTCGCGCGGTGAGCCACGCATCTTCGGCATGGCAGACTCTCTCGAGCTGCCGACTGCGAGCGAACTACGCGGTCGGATGGTGCGTGTTCGCGAGGACATGGAGTCCGACGACCGCGCGCGCAAAGGCCGAGTGCTTCTGCCGATCGCGGTGGTGGCATTGGTCTTCGCCGTTGGTCTTCTGATTTGGAAACTGACGCACTCAGAGCCCACGGTTGCCACCGCTCCCGTCGCCACGACGAGTGCCAGCGTCGTCCCTGTCGTGAGCGCTCCTGCGCCAGTCGTGAGCGCGCCGCATGCGATTCGCGATGTGGCGCTCGTGGCCAATGTTCCTTGCGATGTTTACTTGGGCAGCGCTTTGGTCGGCAAAACACCGCTCGAATTGCGAGTCGCAGAAGACGCGCCCGCGGCGATGTACGTGCTCAAAGCAGACGGATATTTGGATCAGCAAGTCGTGGTCGGCGCCACGACGACCGAGCGTCTCGATGTCACGCTTCAGAAGAAAAAAGCTTCCCCGACGGGAGTTTCAACTGTCGGCAAGCCACCCAAACGTCCTCTCGGTGATCCGTTTGCCACTGATCCCGATCCATGGAAGTGAGGGAAGCCAACGGCACCCGCTGAGCGTAGAATCGGGTTCATGGATCAAGGAGTTCCGCCGCCGCCTGGAGGATACGGTCTGCCACCGGAAGGGAGCGGGTCGAACGAAAAGCAATCCGCGACCCCGCCCCAGCGAAACGTGATGGGTGCGCCACCGCCACTGCCGGTCAGCCCCTTCCGCGAAAACTATTATGTGCCCCCCACGAACAACACGGGTGGCAAACGATGGGCGATCGGTGGAGTGGGTGCTGCGATCCTCGGCGTGCGCCTGTTGCTCTTGTGCGGTCGTCTCAGCAGCGACGACTCGGACTTCTCGTCGTCCTACAATCCGGTCACGTTTCCAACGTACGATCCCAACGCTTTTGCAGCGTTGTTCGACGCGTCGCTCGCCAACAGTTTTTCGCCCTCCGCGCAGCACATCGTGGTTGGTGCAGACGGAAAAGCGTTTTGGCTCGATGGAGCGCAAGTTCGCGCGCAAGTTCCCGACGGCGAAGTGGAGAGTGTGGGCGAGGCCGTTCCGGAGGCGTTCACGCCCGCGTTTGGCTCCGCGTTGATTCTCACCGACAAGAGTCTCTTGTGGACCGCAAATGGCGATCCCGACAAATTTGCGACCGACGCGATTGTGGCGATGCCGAAGACCGGCGGCGCTCCCAAGATCATCGTCAAAGACATCGACACACCGACGGGACTCATCAGCGATGGGCAGAACCTCTGGTTTACTGAACCTGCATCAGGCGAGGGATCTGGAGACGGGCGCGATCTCATGCGCGTTGGGGTTTCGGGCGGCACGCCCGTGAAGGTCGCTTCTTGGACCGCGAGATTCGAACTCTACGAGACGCGCCAGCTCGCAGTGAACAGCACGAACATTTATTTCGTCGGCACTCTGCACGACAAAGAGGACGATTCGATCAAGTCGCAGCACATCGATCGCGTCGCGAAGTCTGGCGGAAAGCCACAGCCCATCGTGACGCTTCCGAGCGGACAGACCATCGAGACTCTCATCGCCTCGGATAAAAGCGTGTATTTTACAGTTTCCGCCGGGGTTGGCTTCAGTGCGGAGGCGACCGAGCTGTATCGCGTCCCCGCCGGAGGGGGCGCGTTGACCAAGATTTGGGCAAACAGTTTGGCGGACGGAGCCATCGGCGACGTCGTCTTCGATGGCAAGGACGTTTTTGTGTCACATCGCGCTGGTTCGGTGTGGTCGATCAGCCGCGTGACAGACGACACGACCACCGATTTGGTCGGCGGCTTGGCTCGCGAGCCTCATTTCGGGCTCACTCGCGATCGCATCGTGTGGAGCACCGGCATCGAGATCTCGTCACAAAGCAAGACAACAACGGTCCCCTGACACCTTTCTTGGTGGAGACACCCCTGTCGCGATCCTAACAATCGCGCCGTTTTTGCAGCGGAAGCTTGACACTTGAGCAGGCGGCAAACCATTCTCACATCCGACGGTGCTGGCCCGAGCGATCGTTCGGGCAATGCCGCAAACGGATAACCGCGTGGCCAAGCTCCAGCTCCTACTCGTAGACGCGGACCCGCGCAGCGTGCGCGTTTTGGAGGTCAGCCTAAAAAAGGCGGGATACTCCGTCACGAC
>JAYVXK010000865.1:0-4354 GCA_043785265.1 Myxococcales bacterium
ACGCGATGATGCGTTTTTCCTTGCCGATTTGGGCTCGTCGAACGGTACATTCCTTCAGATTCGAGGACAGGTGACTTTGTCGCAGGGAGACGAGTTGCGCGTGGGTCAACAACTCTATCGAGTGGTTGGCGCCGGCAACGAAGGCAAATTGGGTGAATGAGAGTGGGCACGTGACACAGCCCGAGTCTGCAAGCCCCACCGCGGGTGCGAGCCAAGATGCGTCTCAAACCGCGAGCGGTGAGGTGCACCTGAAGCTGTTCGCGCGCACGGATGTTGGACAGGTGCGCGAGCACAACGAGGACAATTTTCTCGTTGCCGATCTCACGCGCAAGGTCAACGGCCTCCAAGAAGGCTCGCGTGATCTCACACTCGGCCAAGCCGGTCATCTGCTCGCAGTGTGCGATGGCATGGGCGGCGCCGCTGCTGGAGAGGTCGCAAGTCAACTCGCGGTCGACATCATCTTCCAGCAGATGCTCGAAGGCGTTCAGCCCGACGCGCGCGCCGAGCGTAACGATCTCGCGCGGCGGCTCGTTCGAGCCGTAGAAGTGGCGGGCCTGCGCATCTTTCAAGAAGCCAAGGCCGACCGCACGCGACGTGGCATGGGCACCACCGTGACGGCGGCGACACTCGTGGACGACCATCTCTTTCTCGCGCAAGTGGGTGACTCGCGCGCCTACGTTTTGCGCAATGAAACGCTCGTCCAAGTCACGCGCGATCAGTCGCTCGTCAATCAGTTGATCGAAGCTGGTCAGCTGACCGAGGAAGAAGCCGAGACCTTCGAGCACAACAACATCATCTTGCAGGCCCTTGGTACAGCAGACACCGTGCAAGTCGATCTCACGTACGTCCAACTCATCAAGGGCGACGTGCTCATGATGTGCTCGGACGGTTTGTCCGGCATGGTTCGTAGCGACGAGATTCGCGAAGTGCTCAAAACATGCGCCGATCCGCTTGAGGCCTGCAAGACGCTCACGGAGCGGGCAAACCTCGCGGGTGGACACGACAACATCACGGTCATCGTCGCGCGCTTCGATGGCGATTTGCTCAAGCCATCAGACCCCGAGCCGCTCAAGTATCGAAAATACCCCCTCCCACAAGAAGAAGAGACCGAGCCGGGTCGTCGCGCAGTGAGTTCGCTCGCATCTCCACCGAGCGGCAAAGTTCGCGAGGCAGAGAAGGCAACCGGCGATGCTCCCAAGACAGAGGTTGCTTCACCACCTCCGCCGATGGCTGCGTCGGCCTATGACATGGAAGACGAGCGCGTCGACATTCCAGGTACGCACGTGCCTGCGGGAGTGGTCGTCGCGCTGATTGTTGGAGTGATCGCGCTGCTCGGAGCGACCGCGTTTTTGCTACTTCGGTGACTCCACTCGCGACACGACATAATACGCGACCGGCTCTTGCGGATTGATCGCTTGGGCTTGCAGTGAAGCCTCGCGAGCGCCACTGAGATCCCCACGACTCAAGCGCGCCACGCCAATCCATGCCCACGCCTCTGCGCGGCCACGACTGTCTTTTTGTGTGAGCGGCGTGAGTGTCTCCTCGGCTCGCGCATAAGCGCCACCGCGAAGCTCTTGTCGTCCGATGAGCAACACGAGATCTGGCACGTCGCCAAAACGTTCGCGAGCCATCTCCAAGGTGTCGTCCGCTCGTTGCTCCTCGTTCAATCGAAGCAGCGACTCACAGAGACCAGTCCAGCCCTCGAGACTCGTTGGGGCCACCTCGGTCAGTCTCAGGAATTGCTCGCGAGCCTCTTCGAACGCACCACGCGCAAACAACAAGCGACCGAGGTTCGCGCGCGACGCGGGAAAGCCGGGGTCGACCGCAAGTGCCGCTCGATAGAATTTCTCTGCTGCTTCGAGGTCGCCGCGACGCTCGGAGAGCAAACCAAGTGCGTGGTGTGGCGCCGGCAAATCTGGATTGAGCTCGCGACCGCGTCGAAGGTCTCGCTCTGCGCGATCGAACTCGCCGCGCTCGAGGGCGACGAGTCCCAAATTCACCCACGCCTCGGTGAAGCGTGGATTGTATTCGACCGCCAACGCGAGGCGGGCTTCGGCGGTCGTGAGATCCCCCGACGCGAGGGCTGCAGCACCATCGTCGTTGAGCTGGATCGCCTTGGGCGGAAGCGGCGCCCGCCCCACACAGGCCACGAGCGCAAGCAAACCGAACCAACCAAGAGTGCGCATGCCCTCTGTCGACCGGGCGAGTCAGAAGTTGCGAACGAAATCAGTGCGGCGGATCGATTTTGGGCGACGCCCGATCGTCGCCACGGCCTGTTCGCACGCGGATCAGCGACGGATCGCCGATCGCCTCTCCTCGATACGAAGAAACACTTCCGGTCACGCGACGCGTATCGATGCGGGGTCGAACGACATAGAGACCAGGTCGCGAGAAGACGTCGGGGCAAAGAGAGTCGATGTCCACGGTGACACTCGTGCGGCCGCCGTTCGCTGGCAACGTAGTCAGGAGCTCCGAAATTGCCGTCATTCCCGCAGGCGCTCCGCATCGCGCTTGACCGCCTTGAGGCAAGTCGACGATGAACCCCGTCGTGGACGGACGCAGCAACAGCGACACGGGTCGCGGATCTTTGTTGGTCACCGAGAGCGACGTTTGTTGCTCGAAGGTCGTCGCCACATCGAGACGCGCAGGCATTGCGATGGCGAGGTGCACGGGAATGCCATCCGTCGCGGCTGCCGGAATTGGAGCGCCAGCGTCTGCGACGGGGGCTGCAGCGAGTGTGACAGGCGCGCTCACGACCTCTTTTGCAGGCGACGGGGCAGCGCTCGCGTCGATGGTGGTCCCGTCGAGCGCCCAGGTGACTTCGTAAGGTGGCGCCAGGTTCGTTGGTGCAAACCCAAGCTTGCCGACCACTGTTGCGCCAAGAGTCAGCGCAGCTGCATCGTGTGCGGCAAAGCAATACAGGCGCGGATCGAAGCGCTCGGTGTAACTGCGCCCTCCCACCAGCACGAGCGTGCGCGAAGTATTGTCCGAGAGAGGTCGCATCTCGGCTGGCAAGGAGCAGCGCACCATCGCTCCGCCACCAGCCGGCGTGATCTCGAGAGAGAGCGCGCGTGCATCCGCAACGATCCGGAGTGGCTCGAGACCCGTGTTGGTCACATGCATTGCCCAGCCCTGGTCAGGCGCGTTTGCCGTGAGAGCGAGCGTGATGCTCGGCGGATTCGTCGGAGGTGGCGGAGGTGGCGGAGGCACCTTTTTTTTGGGCGTTGCAGCGAAGACCGCCAACGGCAACATGACTGCCACGATGACGAAGATGGGCGCGCGCATCATCCTCATCTTAGCGCCGCTTGTTTTTGTTGGCACTCGATCCCCGCTGATCTCGCTCCCCACGTGCTTTCTTGGTGCTTTGCTTGGCGCCCGCGAGCAGTTTTGCGAGCGCGACGTGACCGACGATGTTTCTGAACGTTTGAATTTGCGCCGGCGATAGTTCGTCCGATGCCTCGACCCGCGCGCGATCCTTGGCGCGCAGCACCCGCAGGGTCGCGTGCTTGATGCGCTCGCGGCGCACGACATCACGCATGTCCGACAGAATGCTGGGCGCAATTCCGCCGGACACGACGAACAGATCGCCTTTGACGATCTCGAGCTCGCAAATGGTGATGTCGCGTCGCGCTGCGAAAAAGAGCACGAGGAGGGCGAGCAGCGTGACCGCAGCCGTCACCGCGATGATCATCGATCAGCCTCGCAGTGTCTCGAGGAGCTCGAAGTCCGGGATGGCGACCGAGATTCGCGTGCGCGCAACGGCGACGTCGTGGTCTTCGAGCAGTTTGCAGAAGGCCATGCCGTCGTACAGAGCGATGGGAGGAGCAGCCTGGGCGATGGCTTCCTCGCGGGCGCCGGAGAGAACTTGCCCCGTGGTGACGAGCCAACCTGCGGTCGCGGGACCGTAGTGATGGAGCGCGCCACGCAAGTCGCTCACGCGTTCGCGACCGAGTTCGCGCCCGTCTTTGCGAATGACGATCGCCGTGCGGATCTCGTCAGTCCCCGTTTTGTGAATCGCGGAGAAGTGAGCCTCGCCACCTGGAGAACCCGCACGACGGACCGCCTTGAGGTTCGACATGCCCACGCGTTCGAGCGCGAGCAATGCGAGTTCTGTGAATGCATGCCCCGGCAACTCTTGCACGCGGCGGAGAAACGCTCGTCGCGAAGCATCGCGATAACGGTCCACTGCGAGTTGCATGTCTTGCTCGAGTCGCATGAAATCAGGCCCCAGCAACCATTCGGTCGGTCCGACGCGCCCGCCTTGCGAGAAGCGAAAGCGTGGGCGTAGACCGGTTGCCTGACGGCGGAGATTGTCTGCGCGAAGGCATGCAGCGAGCTGGGTGACGGCGGCGTT
>JAYVXK010000866.1:0-4348 GCA_043785265.1 Myxococcales bacterium
CTCTCGCTGGCTGGCAATACCTTTCGCCTCATGCAAGCTGGTGTGCTCGTCCCAGGCGCTCTCTCTTATTCGGCTTTCAACAAGACGATGAGCTTGCAGCCTACGGCTCCTCTTGCTCTCAACACCACCTACGACGCGACCATCACAGTCGCCGCCAAGGATCTGTCTGGCAACCCGCTACTTGCGACCTATAGCTGGAGCTTCAAGACGGACACGGTTGGAGCCGTAGGTCCAGCCCCAGTCGTTCTTGGAGCAGCAGACGACTTTGTGATTTTGGCCAAGTCGGAAGTCTCGAATGTGCCGACTTCGGCGATCACGGGAAACATTGGACTCAGTCCAGCAGCGGCGAGCTTCGTCACTGGGTTTGCGTTGACCCGAGCCGGAACCAGGTGGACCTCGCCTCAAGTCACCGGCGGCATCTTCGCAGCCAACAATGATCCTCCGACTCCCAACGACATGACCGTCGCCATCCTCGCCATGCAGGCTGCGTACACTGACGCGGCGGGTCGCCCGACCCCAGGCTTCACGGATCTCGGCGCCGGAACCATCGGAGGGTTGACGCTCGCTCCAGGTCTCTACAAGTGGGGCACCTCCGTCAACATTCCGACGGACATCACACTCGCGGGTCGCGCCAGTGACACTTGGATCTTCCAGATCAGCGGAGACCTCAAGATGAGCGCCGCCAAGAACATGATCTTGAGTGGCGGTGCGCGCGCGAAGAACATCGTCTGGCAGGTGGCCGGCTTCGCAGACTTCGGAACGACCTCGCATGGTGAAGGTGTCGTGCTGTCGAAGACGGCGATCAAACTCCACACTGGAGCGTCCTTCAACGGTCGACTTCTTGCCCAAACGGCAGTCACGCTCGAGGGCAACACCATCGTCGTACCGGCTCTTTAACGCCCGTCCCACTCACTTTCAGCAACCGAAAAACAAAGGGAAACCATCCATGGAAAGCCGCGAGCTATACAAGCAAAAGTACGAAGCCCAGATTCACGAGTGGAGCGCGAGGCTCGACCTGCTCAAGGCGCGTACAGAGAAGCTGACGGTCGACGCCAAGCTCGACGTGAAGCCTCATGTCGATGCGGCACACGCAAAGTTCGACGCCGCTAAAGCGAAGCTCGTGGAAGTCGCCAGTGCGACGGATGACAAATGGGACGACGTGGTCAAGGGCGTCGACCATGCGTGGACCGACCTGAAGGCTGCTGCTGAAGGCGCCTTCGATGCGATGAAGAAACACGACAAGAAGGACTAACTACGACCTTGGCTGGTGAAGGAGTCCACACACGCAGAGCCATCAATGGCACATCGATCGCCTCCCTGTTCTCACAGGGGGGCGAGATGGGTGCTCTCATGGCTAAGGTTGACTGGGCAGCGACACCGCTGGGCCCCGTCTCTGGCTGGTCGCCGTCGCTGCGGACCATGGTGGCAGTGTTGCTCCTCAACCGGTCTCCACTCCTGTTGTGGTGGGGCCCGAAGCTGGTCCAGATGTACAACGACGCGTACATGCCGATCCCAGGCGCGAAGCATCCGCGCGCATTGGGACAAGCGGCAGCGGAGTGCTGGCCGGAGACCTGGGACGTCATTGGGCCCATGATCGAAGCATCCTCTCGAGGCGAGCCCTCGACAGGATGCGACGACTTGCTCGTGTTGATCAACCGCAAGGGCTTCGCGGAAGAAACTCACTTCAAGGTCGCCTATAGTCCGCTCCCCGACGAATCCGTATCGTCTGGGATTGGCGGGGTGCTCGCGACCGTCGCCGAAATCAGCGAGCAGGTCTTTGCGCACCGCCAGCTCGCGACGCTGCGAGATCTTGCACGGCAAACTCAAGAAGCAAAAACCGCCGAGGCCGCTTGCGAGATGGCGGCGCGCACGCTCGAGGACAATGCCTGGGACATCCCCTGCGCGCTCTTCTACCTGTTCGACCCAAACGACAAGACCGCGCGGCTCGTCCAGACTGCTGGGTTTGGCGATGCACCGGGGCAGGTCCCGCAGAGCTTTGCGATCGACGACGACGAGGTAGACATGTGGCCGCTCGCTCGCGCCATGCGTGAGCGCCAGTCCATTGTCGTCTCGGAGTTGGGTTCGATCACGTTGCCGTGTGGCGCATGGCAACTGCCCCCCAACAAGGTCGTGCTTCTCCCGCTCACCTGGCCCGAGCAGGCCCAGCCTTATGGTGTGCTCGTCGTCGCGGTGAGTCCACATCGCGAGCTCAGCGACGTCTATCGAACGTTTCTCGATCTCGCGGCGGACCAAGTGGCCTCTGCGATTCGCATCGCGCACGCCCATGAGCAAGAGCGTGAACGCAGCGACAAACTCGCGGAGATCGCACGCGCGAAGACGATGTTCTTCAGCAATGTGAGCCACGAATTTCGCACGCCACTGTTGCTCATGCTCGGTCCGATCGAAGAGATGCGTTCGGCCGCACACGATCTCCCCGGCGATGCCGAACGGATTGACCTTCTGCACCGAAACGCGTTGCGCCTGCTGAAGCTGGTCAACACACTCCTCGACTTCTCGCGGATGGAAGCCGAGCGCGCGGAGGTCTCCTACGAGCCTACCGATCTCGGCACGCTCACGTCGGAGCTAGCGAGCAGCTTTCGAGCGACCATCGAACGGGCAGGGGTTGCGCTCGTCGTGGACTGCGCGCCCTCGCTAGAGTCGATCTACATCGATCGCGACATGTGGGAGAAGGTTGTTCTCAATCTGCTCTCGAACGCGTTCAAGTTCACCTTCAGTGGGTCGATCTCCGTCAGACTGATCATCGACGACCACACCGTGGAACTGCAGGTCATCGACACCGGGGTAGGCATAGCCGACTCGGACTTGCCGCGACTGTTCGAGCGATTTCATCGAATCGAAGGTGCGCGATCGCGGAGCCACGAGGGATCGGGAATTGGACTGGCGCTCGTGCGGGACCTGGTGCGCCTGCAGCATGGAGAGGTTGGCGTGAAGAGTCGTCTCGGGGAAGGAACTACCTTCTCGGTTCGCCTTCCTCGTGCATCACACCTACCCAACGAACCCGCAAAGGTTGTGAGCGTTCCTCAGCGGACTGCGCTCGGAGCGACACCTTACGTCGCCGAGGCGCTTCGCTGGGGAGCACCAGAGCGAGAGTCCATGCCACCAGTCTCTTCCGATCTCGGAGTCGTGAGCGAGGACAGCACGCGGCCGCGCATCGTGTTCGCCGATGACAACGCGGACATGCGCGACTACGTCTCGCGACTTCTGAGCGCGCGTTGGCGTGTCGAAGCAGTCGCCGATGGCATCGCAGCGCTCGCAGCGATTCGACGCGAGATTCCTGCGCTCGTTCTCAGCGACGTCATGATGCCTGGGCTCGATGGTTTCGGCTTGCTGCGCCAACTTCGCGCGGATCCCGTTCTGCGCACGCTGCCCGTGATGCTCATCTCCGCGCGGGCTGGTGAGGAGTCTAGCGCAGACGGTCTGCGTGCCGGGGCCAACGACTACTTGGTCAAGCCCTTCTCGGCTCGCGAGCTCTTGATTCGCGTCTCGTCGCAGATCGAGATCGCAGCGGTGCGCGACCAAGTCGAACAAGAACGCGAGGCGGCGCGCGTGCTGATCGAGACGCTGTTCAACGACGTACCGGCGTCCATCACACTGATCCGCGGCACGGACCTGGTGATCGAATTCGCGAACCCTCGTTGGCTGGAAATTTTGCGACGATCGTCGGCGCGCGAAATTCTCGGAAGGCCGCTCCTCTTGGCGGTTCCCGAGTTGCGTGGCCAAGGGTTCGACGACTTGTTGAGACAAGTCATGACGACCGGGACGCCCTTCTTCGGCAACGAGGTTCCAGCCACGCTCCTTCGTGATGGCGCAGAGGTTCGATCGTTTTTCAACTTCGTCTATGTACCGACCCGCAGTGCCAGTGGAACCGTGGATGGAGTCGCGGTCTTTGCGTTCGACGTCACCCCCCAGGTCAACGCGCGCGCGGCCGCGGTGTTGGGAGCGCACGTAGGTCACGCGTTCGTGAAGGCCGAGCCTCTCGCCGCTCAACTTCGAGACTGCTGCGAAGGGCTCGTCGACATGGGAGCCGCGTTCGCGCGAATCTGGACCTACGAAGAGACCCACACCTGTCTCGAACTCCGCGCGAGCGCCGGCATGTACACGCACATCGATGGGCCGCATGCGCGCATCCCCATCGGCGAGTTCAAAGTCGGGCGCGTCGCGCAGAGTCGCAAGCCCATCGTCATCAAGAATGTGATCGGCGACCCACAGGTGCACGATCAAGAATGGGCCAAACGCGAGAAAATAGCTTCTTTTGCAGGGTATCCACTCCTCGTGGGCGACCGGCTCGTGGGCGTCGTCGGGCTCTTCACCAAGCACGAACTCTCCG
>JAYVXK010000867.1:0-13617 GCA_043785265.1 Myxococcales bacterium
AAAGCTTCTTCTGGCAATAGTAGCCTTTGGCGAACGCGGGCCCGTCCGCGCATTGATAGCCGTTCTCCTCGTAGAAGGTCATGGTCCAGGTCCGCCAAAAACGCTCGCGCGAGCTGCGTCGACTTGCCGCAAAATTTCGCGGGCGTGAACCAGAAAGGCGCGGCCCGAGAGCGACAACTTCATGCCTCTTGGCGTTCGATGAAACAAGTCCACTCCCAGCTCGGCTTCCAAGTCGCGAATGCTGCGGCTCAAAGGTGGCTGCGACACGTGTAGGCGCTTGGCCGCGCGCGTGACGTTCTCTTCATCGGCGACCGTGACGAAATAGTGGAGTTGAGAGAGGCTCACACCATCACTCTAGCATCAGATCAAAACGGTATTGGACACACCTGGGTTGCCAGGCGACAAACGCGTGCATGGCCATCGAGCTATGGGGAGACAACGACTTGCACCGCTTTCGGCGTGCGGGTCGCGTCGCAGCAGAGACCCTCGCGCATGACGGCGAACGACTGCGGGCGGGCATCACCACGTCCGAGATCGACCAGTGGGTCCGACGCGACACGGCAGCACGCGGCGGTCGCCCCAGCCAACTCGGCTACCATGGGTTTCCTGCTGCGGTGTGTACCAGTCGCAATCACGTGGTCTGCCATGGCATCCCGCGAAGCGATGAGGTCCTCATGGAGGGCGACATCGTGAATGTCGACGTGACGACGATGTTCGATGGCTTTCACGGAGACACCTCGCGAACCTTCTTCATCGGCAAACCAAGTCCCGAAGCGGCGCACGTGGTGGAAGTGGCGCAGCGGTGTTTGGAGGCTGGAATATCCGTGGTTCGTGACGGTGCGCGGCTTGGAGACGTGGGTGCGATCATCTCGGAACTCGCAGCAAGGGAAGGCTGCTCAGTCGTTCGTGAATATGGTGGGCACGGCATCGGGCGCGTCATGCATGCGCCTCCGCATGTCAATCATACGGGGAAGTCTGGGACGGGGTTACGCCTGCGCACGGGGATGGCCTTCACCATCGAGCCCATGATCAACTTGGGCGCACCAGAAGTAGAACTCGAGGCCGATGGATGGACCGTGGTGACCGCAGACAGGAGTCTATCCGCCCAGTTCGAACACACGATCGTGGTCACGCCAAATGGATGCGAAGTCCTCACCTACCCAGCGACGAACTGACCCAGTCAAGCGCGCGCAGCAGCGATGCAACTCGGGTCGCACGCCATCGACGATGGCGAGAAACTGTTCGCGGGCATCCGCAAGAGTGGAAGGTGTTTGTGTCATGCACCCACGGTCACTTGCTCGTTGCGGCGCGCATCCGATTGTTCTTGGGGTTGTGCTCGACCTCGGCGAGGCCGAGCGCCTCGAGCACGGGAGGAACATACATTCCAAAGCGGCCGCGCAGCCCCTTCTTCAACCCGTAAAAGCCTTTGACCGGATTCGTGCTCGCGCGACCCCAGGCCTCGACCGTCCCTTCCGCGGCTGGTTTTTGCTCATCCGCGCCACCGAGCAACACCCAGTCGCCCTTCTTCTTCAGCATCGCGTGGAGGTCTTCGATCGCGCGCAGATGATAGCGCAGCTGGGTCTTGCCTACTTGCACGACCAGCGCGGGAGGATCGGCCGTTTCATCTTTGTAAGCTTGGTAGTCGGCCGTCCCTGGCGGCGTCTTGAGTTCCCAGGGTTTCGCCTGTGTTCCGAGTCCCTTGACCTTGCTCATGATGGTCGCCTTCGCTGTGTGGGTCTTCATGGTGTTCAACCCAACGACGACCGGCATCCCCAAAAGGATGCGCGCCGCTCTCGAATTTTTGGCTGGATCCGTCCGCGATCGTCGGACCCAGCCAAAAACGAGCGCCTGTTAGGCGTTTTGAAATGCTTCGATGTTCGCGATGAGTTGCTTGGCCCGCTCGACGCCAACCCGCTTGAGCACTTTGTAAAACTCTGTGGTCGCGGCGCTCTGAGGGGGCGAGCCTGCTGGGCGTCCGGCTTTCTTTGGGGCCGCGGCGCGCTTCTTCTTCCACACGGAATAGACATAAGCGGTCGAGGACCCAGCGGCTTTCGCGACTTGTTCGGCAGTCCAGGAAGGATTGGCGACCACGAGGCTCAAGACGAGGCTCTTCTTGGCCGGCTTGCGGCCTCTCGGCTTGTGTGAAACTGCCGCAGCGGCGGGCTTGACCTTCGGTGCGGTGGTCTTCACCTTCGGTGCGGTGGTCCTCCCCTTGGGTGCGGCGGCCTTCCCCTTGGGTGCGGCGGCCTTCCCCTTGGGTGCCTTCCCTTTGGCTTTGGCGGCTGTCGACCTGATTTTGTAGACGTAGCTCTCCGTGATTTCACTCTTGGCTTCTTTGGCCTTGGCCACCACGTCTTTGGCGGGCACGTCGCGCGGAAACGAGCGCACGAATTCAGCTTTGGTCTGGGTCTTCTTTGCTGCGGATTTTTTGGCCATCTAGGGACTCCTGGGCGCGACCATACTTGGAAGGCCCGATCAAGGGTAGAACTTCGGCGCGTTCTATTGCTAATTGGTAATCCGAGTCAAATTCCAACGGACTTGGCTAGCGCGAGCGTGCGGGCGTTCTCTGGGACGTCGTTCAAGAAGCGGGCGCGTGTCCGCTCGTCTCCGATGAGCGCCGCGCGTGCGATCAGTCGCTCGTGGGCTTCGCGGATGACAACGAGCGATTCGTCTTCGTAGCCAGTCGCGCGAAGTGCCTCTGCGAATGTCACCCGCACCAAAGACTCGCCATCATCTACCGGCTCCGTGCGCAAAGCCGACATCGCGTTCTCAGCGTGGGCCAGGGCCTCCTCGAAGCGCTTGCGCGCGAGCAGCACATTGGCGAGTTGCGCGCGCGCGTAAGGGAGCGATGGGCGGTAAAGATCGAGGTCCGCGATGGCTTTTTGTGCCTCCGATTCGGCACGTGCCAGATCTCCAGCGTGTTGCAGAATGATCGAGAGGTAAATGCGACTGCCTCCTGTGAGCCGCCCGTTTCCGGCCTCGCGAAACTCTTCGAGCGCGAGCGATTCTTCGACGATGGCTTCGTTGGTCGCACTGTGGAAGCGTGGCGCCAACGTCGCCGCGAAACGCCGCGCGGATCGTGTTCAGGCGATAGACTGCGGCTGCGACGAGCGGGTCCTGTTCGATGAGAGGGGCGGCGTCGATGTCCATTCGCGCAGCCAGCGCGTTGCCCCCGGCATGATCGCCAACGTGAAAGCGTCCTGCTGCGCCGAGGACCATCACGGCGATCCGAGCGGCGGCAGCGGCGAGGTTTGCGGGCGGCGTCTCGCACGCGAGGTCGACAGCCCGCGCCAGATCGTCGTAGCGCTTGGTCACGTCCGCGATGACACTCGCGACCTGCAGCGCAGAGAACCAGAGGTGCGTGCCGTGCCTGGTAGACGATCCCCATGCCGCCCGCACCCGCCTCGCGCACAAGCTCGAAGCGATCGTCGATCACGTCTCCCGGTCGCACGATCGCGATGATAGGCGATCCGTCGGTCAGGGCTTTGGGTTTGCGAGCATCCACGCGTAAACGTCACCGTGACCAGCAGACAAATCGTAAGTAGCTGTCCACACGTCGTGTCCACCGCCCACGACGTCGTTCCATTTCACGTCACCGCGCGGCTTGGGACACGCGATTAGGTTCTGCAATTCGTCATGGTCAGGTTGGTAGGGCACGGTCGGATCTTGGTCGCCATGCACCGACCACAGCGCGAGTTTGCTCACGAGACTACAACCGTCAGCAGTCCACGCGTTGCCGGGGTTGCCAGAAATCACGAGCGCCGCGGCCACGGTCTTCTCTTTGTACTTCGTCAGGTATTCCCAAGAGCCGATCGCCCCGCAGCTCAATCCGGTGAGGTAAATTCGTTTTGAGTCGACTGCGTAATGCCCAGTCGCCCAAGTCAGGAACTTGTCGATCTCGTCCGCACTGGGGCACCCACCATTGCTATGTTGAGGGCTGAGCACGATGAAGGGCCGATCATTGGGCCATTGGTTTTGCGCGATCAATTTAGGAGGTCCGTTTGCGAGCACCTTCTTCAAGTCGCCCGTACCCGCATCGGCCTGAAATAGGCCGTTGCCGTTCTCTCCGAGGCCGTGCCAAAAAACCAAGAGCGGCACCGGCGTGCTCGCGTCGTAATACGGTGGGAGGTACTCGTAATAGCCATTGGGCGGAGCGATCATGGAGTCGATCGAGATGGGTCGCTGTCGACTCGCGGCGGGTCCTGCGTCTCCCCGCGGGCTCGCGTCTTTCACATCGACGGAGGCATCCCTAGGCAACGCTCCGTCGGACGAGGAGTCACTACTCGCGTCTTGCGGCACGATGGGTTCTGGAAACGGTTCTGGAAAGTCGCTCGAACACGCGAGCAGAAGTGTCGCCACCGCAAGAGTCATGGTTCGCATGTCGTTGTCGTCCTTCGTGGCAACGCCGATCGCAGCTCAATACGAGATGGTGCCATACTTCACGGCGGGGTTGCCGAACGTCAGTGTGACATCGTAGTTCGCCACGACGTCCTTGTACGAACTGACCGTCGCGCTGCCGTCTGGCCACCGGACTTCGATCTTGTCGATGTCGCACGACGTGCCAAGACCGAACGTCAGGACGAGGTCGTTTTGGATGTTTTCGTGTCCATAGCCGCCGCTGACGTATTGAGTTTGAGTTCGGCCTCCAGCGGTGACGCGCACGACTGCGCCAATCGCCGAGCGGTTCACACCAGTCTGATCGCCGCCATCCAAGTGCACGCGGACGAGGTTCTGATCTTGACCGACGTCATTGCGGAATACATGCATTTTGGGAGACCCCTTGGAGTCCTGCACGCCCGCGACCAAGTCGAGGTCACCGTCGCCATCGACGTCGATGAAGGTCGGCACTTGCAAGTTGCGAATGACAGGAGTGATGAGACCCGCCACGCCGTCGACACGCTCGAACTTGCCGTCCGGCTTCTGGTGAAATAGCGAGGCGGTGTCGTCGTAGCCGTAGGCACCAGTCTCGGTGAGCAAGACGTCTTTGCGACCGTCGAGGTCGATGTCGATCATCTCCGAGAGCGTGTCGCCGTGGTTCCAATAGATGTCCGTCGGGGCCTCTGGGCGGTCCAAGCCAGTGGCGACATTGCCTGGGCGCTTGAACTTCGAGCCGTCCCCAGGGTTGATGATGAGTTCGCTTGGATCGGCTGACGATCCGACGTCGCCGTGCACGATCGTCGCACTCATGAGATCCATGTCGCCGTCGTCGTCGATGTCGTTGCAAGCGATCGTGAAGTTGTTGCCACCGAGCGACCACGGTTGGTCAGTCACCCCAGGCTTCCAACCACGAAAATAGGGTCCACTGCCAACACCAAAGGCATCGGCGCATTTCTGAACGAGCGGCGCAGGAGGCATCGGGGTGCACGTGGCGTCCGATGGATTCGCCGCGCAGAAACAACGGAACGACTGATCGTCCGAGACATCGACCCGGTCGTCGTGATCGATCCCGAGTTGATGCGCGACCTCCACGAAGTGACCATTGTCGTTGCGCCAAACTTGGTTTTCCTCACGGCCATACGAGGCGAGGATCATGTCGTCGTCGCCATCGCCATCGATGTCGCACGCCGTGTTGCCGAAGGTGCGGCGCCATCGCGTTCCATCTTGGATCTTGCCGTCTTTGGTAGGAAGTCCCACTGCGCCAGACACATTGCTGAACGTGCCGTCTCCATTGCCGCGAAACAACGTCGGCGGCGTGTTGGGATCAGTCGGGCTGTAGTCCCAGTGCGCGATGGTAGACGGCCAGAAGTCGAGCGCGCCATCACGGTCGTAGTCGAACAACACCGAGCCTGGGTACCAGATTACTTTCTTGTCGATGTCGCTCGCGGCGGCGAGTGTGAAGTGGCCCTTGCCGTCATTGAGCATGGCGCCACACGCGTCGGCGGGTTGCGGATTGCCTGGGGTGATCTCGTTCGCGCTGCAGAGGATGACATCCACACTTCCGTCGTTGTTGACGTCGCCGAAGTTGGCGAGCCCAAATCCCCGATTACCTTGACCGTCGCGCGTCGACAGCAAGCCCGAGGTTGCGATCATGTCCACGTAGATGCGACCACCAGGGTTCTTTGGATCAGGGCGGTTCATGAACAGGTAGCGAAGCTGGTGATCCTTCCAGTTCGGATCAGGAGACACGCGCTCGGCGGTGATCGACATCGCGAGCATGTCGCTGAAGCCATCGCCGTCCACATCGGCTGCAAGCAGGACGTTCGCGATCGGATCGACCGTGTCGGTCTTCGCGAGCCCGAAGGTCGCTGTTGCATCGTTGAACCACCGGGCAGGAGTCGCCGCGGGTGTCTTGCAAACGCGCGCGGGCTTGAAAGAACCTGCGTCTGGATTCACGTGGACGACTTGCGGACTGGTGCTGCAGCCTTGCGCCGCTGCGACGAGCAGAGCTCCAACGACGCCTACAGAGCACGAAGCGATGACGCGCATCAGATCCTCCAAGCAACGGCGGTGGCATGACGCCAACCGCATAGCGTACCGCATAACCTGTGGAATGCTGGCGATGCCCCCGTCCCCCGTCCCTGCTCCCGTCCCCGTCTCCGCTCACTTCCGGTAGGTCGCCAGGCAGTACAACAACTCAGTCGAGTCGATGCTCGGCTCCTGGATGGTCGGCGGGATGGCGAAGGTGGACTTCTGAAAATCGAAGAAGTCGAACATCGCATCTGCGTTCGCGTCACGTGCGGAGAGGGCAGGCAGTCCGTAGCGCGCCTCGATGAAGCGCAAGATGCTCGTGTGGTCGTAGAGGACGTGCGACACATATGCTGGCTTCGCATACGGAGAGACCACGGTGACGGGCACCCGCACGCCATAGCGATCGAAGCCGCCTTTTGTCGTGTCGCCGATGTGCACCAGGGGTGCGCGGTCGTCGGGGGCGCACGCGGGTGGTGGAGGTACGTGATCGTACAGGCCGCCGTGTTCGTCGTAGGTGACAAAGAGCGCCATCCTCTTCCACTGCGGGCTCTTGAACAGCGCTTGGACGACGTCGCTCGTGAACTTCTGTCCCACCTGCACATCGGCAGGCGGGTGCTCGTCATTCGCGTCCGGCGCAAGAGTGCCGAGGCGCGGATCGAGGAACACCACATGGGGCAAGGTCCCCGCCGCGGCCTGGCTGAAGAAGTCGGTCGTGTGCAGGAGAGGGTTGCGACCAGCCCATCGGTTCACGATCGACAGGCCCAGCACCACAGCGATGCCGATGGCCCCATCCGAGTAGACGTTCCAACTGACTTTTGCCTTCTCGAGCGCGTCGAAAATGACGACGTCCTTTTTTGGATAGGGCGCGTCGCCAAAGTCCGGCAAGCTGTTGTCGATGATGCCGAAACTCGATGCGGCGTACATGTATTGGCGATTGGGCCACGTTGGACCAAGGATGGACGCGTGATAGTGATCCCCAGTCGCGAACTTGCTGGCCAGATCGTAATAGAATGGGATGTCGCGTTCATCGAACCATCCCATCGCGCGCGTCCCTGCTTTTAGGGTCGGTGCGCCACCATCGGGGAAGGTCTCGGCCCAGCCTTCGTTGGCCTCGACGAAGCCGTCCATCTTGCCGTTGTCCCATTCGGTGTGCGTGCCGCTCCACTCGTGGTTTGTGTCGAGCATGCATAGGTGAGGTGCGTGCACGTACGGGTGGAGTGCCCCAGGGTTCGGCCCGGTCTTGTCAGGGTTGGTCGTCGTGTCAGGCGCTGACTCGATGTCGCTGCGCTTCGCATACTTTCCGAGGTGAGAGAAGTACGAATCGAAGGAGCGGTTCTCCAACATGAGGACGACGATGGTGTCGATGGGAATGTCAGTGCCGAGGGGCGCGCTCGTGCCCAGTGTTTGTGCGGGCAATGCGCCGCGAGCATACCGGCATGCGGCTCGCGACGCAGCCGCGGTCTGATCGTCGGGACGAACACTCGCGTCGGGCGCGGGCGTCGAGTCGGCACTCGTGCACGCGAGGGCGCTCGCTACGAGAAGACTCTCAATGACTCGCACTTGAGTAGTGTATCTGGACCACAGCGGTCGGACCAAAAACCGGCAAAGCGGCTCGAATACGCGTAGGCGGTCCCCGTCCCCGGTCCCCGTCCCCCGTCGCCGTCGCCGTCCCCGTTCCCGTTCCCGTCCCGTTCCCGTCCCCTCTCCCGCTCCCAGCCTCCTCCCGACGCTGGGTGGGGGCCTCCCGTCAGTGAACCGTGTCCCAGAAATCGCATCGCGCTTTTTTGTATCCGGCGAGTGTGCCGATGGGTAGGTCGAGCACCACGTTCTTGTCTCCGGCAGTGTCGTAGGCTGGCCACGCGGGTGCGCCCGCGCCATTCGGATTGCCCGTGCGTGCGAAGCGCGTCCAGTAGGCGATCATGTTGTCTGCGAGGGGTTGCTCGGTGTCCGTGAGCTGCGTGCCGACGAGGCCGTTGCCGAAGATGAATGGCAGCTCGAATCCATGAGCCGCACGAGCTCCGGGCGCCACGGAGATCTGGAACGGATATGCGAACTCGTAGAGGTAGGCAGTACCTCCAGAGTCAGCAAAGGCACGGGCAGCGCGACGCGTGGGGCAGGCAAAGATCCCGTCTGTGACGATCTCTGCGATCTGCTCTTTGGGTGAGCCATACGAGGAGAGCGGATACTGAGCAAAAATCGTGTCTGCGTTCGCGTTGCCGAACATCCATTGCGCCATCGCGCGCGTGTCGGCGGGAGTCACGCCTCCGAGGTACAACGCGGTGAAGAGCTGCCCCTCGTTGGCGTTGGTTCCGAGGATGAGCGGGACGCGTGTGGCGCGACCACCTCGCATCGCGTCGACCGGAAGTTCAGGTAGCTCAGTGTCTCCGACGACGGGTCCCCAAAGATAGCCGGGCCCGATGGTCTCGGTGCGAACTGGCAACGCGTTGAGAATCTCCTGCTCCGACTTCGCGCGAAGGCAACTCGCAGCAGTCGCCGCGTCCGTGCATCCCAAAGCCGTCGCGAGCGCATTGGCCTGGGTCGTTGCATCGGCGAGAGGGAAGAAGGTGGGGCCCGAGCAACCCCCACTCTCCATCACCGCACGCTGAAAGAGGCCTGCGCTCTTGGGCATCGCGAGCTGCGTGCAGACACTGAACGCCCCCGCCGATTCGCCGAAGATGGTGACATTGGCTGGGTCGCCGCCGAAGGCTGCGACGTTGCGCTGCACCCACGCCAATGCTGCTCGTTGATCGAGGAGGCCGAGGTTGGGTGAGGTCGCGCCCGAGGTGAGCGCAGGGTGCGCAAGGAAGCCGAAAGGACCGAGTCGATAGTTCAGCGAGACGACGATCACATTTCCCGCAGCGGCGAGATTTGCCCCGTCATACATCGAGTCTGTCGCGCTCCCACTGGTGAACGCGCCGCCATGAACGAAGACCATGACAGGCGCCTTCGTCGTCGCCGCGAGAGGTGTCCAGACATTGAGCTGGAGGCAATCTTCCACTGAGTTGATGTCAGGCTTGCCGAGGAGATCGTACTGCGCGCAACGCCCGCCGCGCGCGGAAGCGAGCCGCGTTCCGGTCCACGCGAGTGGATCTGCTGGTGGCTTCCAACGGAGATCGCCAACTGGCGGGGCTGCGTAAGGGATGTTGAGAAACTGGCGTGAACGCTCCAGGGTGTTCCCTTGCACCTGCCCTTTGTCGGTCGTCACGAGCGTAGGTCCAGGAGGCGGCGGCCCTACAGGCGCGCTCGACGAGCAGCCCGACAGGACGACACCGAGGACTGCCAAGACTACTGCCCACGAGCGCGGATGATGCACGAAGAGAGGCTAGGAGCCGAGCGTCAGAACGCAACAAGAAGTTGTCATCCAAGAGTAAGAACCTCTCGGTGCCCGCGACTGCGCTAGGCTGGGGTGATGAGGCAACGGGCGATTGCGACGACAAAAATTTTGGCGATAGCGTTCGTGACGACTGCGGGCTGTACGAAGCCGGAGGTTCTCGCTGAGCACCCTGCAGTGTCGGCTCCTGCGGTGGCGTCGTCCGCTCCGGCGACGGTTAGTTCGGCAGGCGGTGGGGATGCCGCGGTGGAAGATCCGAAGCTCATTGCGCTTCGCACCGAACTCGAAAATGGTAGTCCGGCCGAGGCGGTCGCGAAGACTGCGCACTACCGTCCGCTATGCGACAAAGATGGTTATCCGCTCGTGGGCAATCTCGCGCGCAAGAGTCCTGAGCCTGGGCTCGAGCCGAGCCAGTTCTGCGCCGACATTCGCACCAAGCTCACCAAGCCTTGATGCTCTTCGAGCTCGAGACCATCGGCGGTCCGCTCGCGCGCCGGCTGGCTCGACGCAGGCAAGACGCAGACAAGCTCGCCTGGGACGAACTACGCGCGCATGCGGGTCATCCCGAGGCCGAAGCCGCCCGCGTGGTGTGGACACAAAGCGCATTCTCCGAAATTGCGAGCGGCGCCGCGTTTGCAGAAATCGCCGCCGGCCTATTCGCCATAGGCGCGCCGATCGATCTGACCGCTGCGGCAGCAGACTTCATCGTCGACGAATTGTTTCACGCGGAGCTCTCGGCGACGGTGGCGATGACGCTGGGTGGAGCAGTGCCGTTGGAGGTAGACTGGGCACGCCTCGTTCGACCTTCCACCACCGCGACTCCGTTCTTGTCAGTCGCCGAGCGCATCGTGCGAACCTGTTGCGTCGGCGAGTCACTCACGGTCGCGGTGCTACTCGCGGCGAGCAAGGCAGCGAGCCCCAGTGTCGTGGGTGAGGTGATTGCGCGAATCGCACGCGACGAAGCAGAACACGCGGAGCTTGGGTGGACGTTCCTTGACTGGGCATCGACCCGCCTGTCGACTTCCGATCGCGCGCACCTCGCGGTCGCCGTCGCAGAGGCCATTGGTTCGTTCGCACCCCTGTTTTCGGCCCGATGCGACGATCACGGAGCGCTCGGCGTCATGTCGTGCGCGCAGTTCGACCCCGTGTTCGATCAGGCACTCCGCCAGCGTGTGATCACGCCACTGGCCGAACGCGGTATCGTTGTCTCATCGTTGGTCAGTCGAACCAGCGTTTGACACGATGCAGGCGCGGATTGTCAGGCCGATTCGCCGCCCTCAATCGCGCTCGGCGTCGCGCGATCACACCCACCACGAGCCACATCGCAAACCCGGAGGCTGCGCCGGTTCCGCCGCTCGTGGAGCATCCGGCCGAGTTGCTCGCGGCGGGAGGGACACACTGCCCAGAGGGATTGCACGAGGCAGGCGCCAGGCAGTCGTCTACAGAGGCGCAGGCCACCTTGCACGCGCCGGTCTTGTCGCATTGATAGGGCGCGCAATGGATGATCTTCCCATCGGCTCCCTGCGAATCGGTGCCCACGCACGTGGCCCCAGCCGCGCACTTGCCTGACTGGCACGCGTAGCCGTCGCTGCAGTCAGACTTCGAGGAGCAGGAAGTCTTGCACTTCGTGGTGGCGTCGCAGAGATAGTTGCCGCAAGGCGCGGGGGCACCAGGGGTGCACGTCGAATTGCCGTCGCAAGTACTGTTGGTTTGTTGATTCGCGTCGCACTTCGTCCCGCAGATCGTGCCAACGGGAGGGTGCACCCTGCACGCTCCTACGCCGTCGCAAAGTCCGTCGTGGCCGCACGTAGCAGGAAGGTCGACAGGGCACGCGTCCTTGTGCGGGTTGGTGCCTGTGAGGACAGGACCACAGATGCCGTCGTCCTTCCCAGTCTGCTTCAAGGCAGCGGCGCACGTTTGGCAGACCCCCTTGCAAGCGGTGTCGCAGCAAAAAGCGTCGGCGCAGAAACCGCTGCCGCAGTCGGAAGCGTTGGTGCACGGCGTGCCATTCGCAGGGCCCAGGTTGAACGCATAGACGGTCCCCTGAATGAGGTTGAGACCGACGGTCTTGTAGAAGGCCCCGGCGACCGCAGTGCCACCAGAGACCGCCACCGAGTACCCGAAGTAGTCGTCCGCGGCGCCGTCGCTCGCGCTGAGCCTCTGCTGCTCGGTCCACGTGCTCCCGTTTTGCACGAAGACGTACGCTGCGCCTTGAGAGCTGTTGGTCCCGATGGCTTTGTTGTGGGCTCCTACGACCGCAGTGCCGCCAGAGACCGCCACGGAGAAGCCGAAGTTGTTGCCCGCAGCGCCGTCGCTGGCGCTGAGCTTCTGCTGCTCGGTCCACGTGCTCCCGTTTTGCACGAAGACGTACGCCGCGCCTTGATTGGCGTTTGTGCCGACGGTCTTCTTGGCGGCCCCTACGACCGTAGCGCCGCCAGAGACAGCCACCGACCCGAACTCGTCGCCCGCAGCGCCATCGCTGGCGGTGAGCCTCTGTTGCTGGCTCCAGGTGGTGCCATTTTGCGCGAACACGTACGCCGCGCCTTGATTGATGTTTGCGCCGATCGTCTTGCCGTAGGCTCCTACGGCCGCAGTGCTACCGGAGACCGCCACCGACGACCCGAAGTAGTCTTGAGCAGCTCCGTCTCCGGCGGTGAGCCGTTGCTGCTCGGTCCAGGTGGTGCCGTTTTGCACGAAGGCGTACGCCGCGCCTTGACCGCCGTTTGCGCCGACCATCTTGCTGAGAGCCCCAACGACCGCGGTGCCACCAGAGACCGCCACCGAATACCCGAAGATGTCGCCCGCCAAGCCGTCGCTCGCGGTGAGCCGTTGCTGCTGGGTCCAGGTGGTGCCGTTTCGCACGAAGACGTACGCCGCGCCTTGATTGTTGTTTGTGCCGACCGTCTTGTAGCAGGCACCGACGACCGCAGTGCCCCCAGCGACCGCCACCGACCACCCAAAGGCGTCGTCCGCAACACCATCGCTGCTAGTGAGCGTCTGCTGCAGAGTCCAGGTGGCGCCGTTTTGCACGAAGACGTACGCCGCGCCTTGACGGGCGTTTGTGCCGACGGTCTTCTTGTAGGCCCCTACGACCGCGGTGCCACCAGAGACCGCCACTGAGCGCCCGAACTGGTCGTTGGCAGCACCGTCGCTGGCGGTGATCTCTTGTTGTTGAAACCACGCGAGAGGGTCGACTTCTACTGGGAAGGTCGCTCCTCGCGTGTCGACGTGGATGGCGATCGCCCCGCCGCTCGCGCTCATCGTCGTCTCGAGAGATCTTCCCTTGGCGTCGCGTGCCCATGCGTCCGTGTAGTTGATCTTGGTGTGGCCAGACTCGTCTCGGAGCTCGACTCCCATCTTCCCATTCTTGACTGCCAGACCGGCTACATTCAGCCTGATTTCGAGCTGTCCGGTCGCGCACACGCTCTCTTGCAGAGCCCAGCCTTGCTCCAGCCCGAGAGGACCATGGGTGTACCACTCGGTGATGGGGTGACTGTCGACGCTCTTGTCGATCTGCACGCGATTGGATGTCATCGTGAGGCCAGGGGCCGAAGGATTCCCAGGGGATCCGGAGCGAAGCGAGGGATGACAGCCGATGCCCGTCGTACGCAGGGTCGCGCTCCATGGTTCTCCTGCTCTCGATAGCGTGAGACCCTCCGCGTCGACCTTGGCGCGCATCTGTGACTCTGGATGGACTGTCTCCATCGCGGTCCCAGTCTGATGAAAGGCATAGACCGGGTCGGTCGCGCTTTCGGCTTGCCTCGAAGAAACATACGCTGCGCGGACTTGTTGTTCGGCGGTGGGAACATAGGAAGGTCCAGACGCGCTCGCGTCGGCTTCCACGTTGCTGCTGTCGCGCGCGCCGCAGCTCACTGCGA
>JAYVXK010000868.1:0-4342 GCA_043785265.1 Myxococcales bacterium
CCCGTCGCGCACCTTGAGACTCTCGTGTTCTTCGCCCACGAAGCGCGCCTCTGCGTAGCGAACGTCAGGCTGTTTGCGGGCCCAGTCGAGTGCGCCTGAGAGTGCTGCGATTTCCGACGAGCTGAGGTCGATCACGCGCGCATGTTACACGCAAACGGGCAAGAACGTGCCGCTCTCGCCTCACAGCTCCTCGGCGAGCCTCTTGGCTTCTTCGAGTCGCAGCTTGGCATCGAGCATCGCTTTCTTCTGTGCGTGCGCCTCTTCGATCACTTCTTTTGGCGCTTTGCCCGCGAACGCGGGTGACGACAACTTTTTTTCGATCGCAGCAAGGTCTTTGTCGACCTTCTTTACTTCGCGGTCGATGCGGCTGCGCTCCTTGTCGGCGGTCACGAGTCCCTTCAGGCCCACCACGACTTCGATGGTGCCTTTCGCGCTCGCGACGACGCTCGTGGTCGATCCGGCAGCACGCGGAGAGTCGATTTTTTCGAACACGGGATCGCCCAGCGTCTTGACCAGCGTCTTGATGGCGCTCGCGCGCTCGGATGAAAAAGCGGTCGCTGCGTCGTTCGACGATCGTATCGACAGTGGCATCTCGGAGGCCGGATGAATCTCGTGCTCACTGCGGATCGTGCGCGCCGCCACGATGATCGCCTGGAGGGTCGCCATGTCGCTCTCCACCGCTGCGTCTGCGAGCGCGACGTCTGCCCCGGGATACTTGCAAAGTGCAATCGACGGTTTCTTTTCACGCGAAGATTCTGGCAGCCGCTGCCAAAGCTCCTCGCTGATGAATGGCACAAACGGATGGAGGAGTCGCAAACTCGCTTCGAGCACAAAAATGAGCGTGGTGCGTGTTTCGGTGCGGAGCGCTTCGTCTTTGCTTTCGCGCATGATGGGCTTGGCCATCTCCAAGTACCAGCTGCAAAATTCTTCCCAAAAGAAGTGATAAAGACCGTTCGCGCTCTCGTCGATGCGGAAGGTATCGAGACCCTGTCGAGCGACGAGCGTCGCGTGATGCAAGCGAGAGAGGATCCACCGCGCAAACGCATCCTTCGGTGGCGTCGTCGCTATCGGCCCGTCTGCGGCGAGTTCGAGCACGAGGCGCGTCGCGTTCCACAGCTTGTTCAAGAAGTGCCGATTGCCCTCGATGCGTTTGGGCGCGAGCGCAATGCGCATGTTGGTGGGCGGATAAGTGGCGAGCGAAAAGCGCACTGCGTCTGCACCAAATGCCGGAAAACCAGCCCCCATTGTCGCCGCGGACGGGTAGGCCTTTTTGAACTTCGTGAGCGCCTCTCCCTCGGGCGCGCCCGGCAGAGTCTTCTTGACCATCTCGGCGAAGGTCGTCCCGTGGATGAGATCCAACGGGTCGATCACATTGCCTTTCACCTTGCTCATCTTCTCGCCGGTCTCGTCGACGATGAGTCCGCTCAAGAGGACACGACGAAACGGCACCTCCCCCGTGAAGTGCAACCCGAACATGATCATGCGCGCGACCCAGAAGAACAGGATGTCGTAGCCGGTCTCGAGGTCGCTCGTTTGCATCGGGTTCGTTGGGTAGAACGTCTCGAGCGCGGGCGTCTTGTTGGGCCAGCCGAGCGTCGAAAACGGCCACAAAGCAGACGAAAACCACGTATCGAGCACGTCGGGATCTTGCGTCCACTCCTCGCCGCATTCGGGCGGCCGTGATCTCGCCACTTTGATCTCGCCATCGGGACCATGCCACGCGGGGATCTGATGACCCCACCAAAGTTGACGACTCACGCACCAGTCTTGGATGTTCTCGAGAAAGTGATCGTAGGTTTTGATCCACTCAGGCGGCACGACCTGCACGCGCCCCGAGTGCACGGCCTCGAGGGCGGCCTCGGCCATGGTCTTCATCTTCAGAAACCATTGCGTCGAAATCATCGGCTCGACGACGCCACCCGATCGCTGGCATCGAGGCAGAGTCAACGTGTGCGGTTTGCTGCCACGCGCGAGTCCCTTTTCGTCGAGAGCTTTTTTTACGGCGGTGCGTGCGCGCTTGCGATCAAGACCCGCGAATGATCCTGCGGCATCGTTGAGCGTGCCGTCTTTGTTGAAGAGGTTGATCTCTTCGAGTCCGTGACGCTTGCCCGTCGCAAAGTCGTTGAAGTCGTGCGCGGGCGTCACTTTGACCGCGCCCGTGCCGAACTTTGGGTCGACCAAAATCGCGTCTGTGATGATCGGAACCAAGCGCTCGAAGAACGGATGCACCAGCTTTTTGCCGTGTAAATGCTTGTATCGCGCGTCTTCTGGGTGCACCGCGACGGCCGTGTCGCCGAGCATGGTTTCTGGACGCGTGGTCGCCACGACGATCTCTTCGTCAGTGCCAGCCACCTTGTACGCGAACTCGAAGAGCTCCCCGTTGGCGCCTTCTTCGTTGTCGACCTCGAGATCGGAGAGAGCCGTTTGGCATTCGGGACACCAGTTGATGAGTCGCGTCGCGCGGTACATCAGACCTTGCTCGTGGAGACGCACGAAGGCTTCGGTCACCGCGACGCTGAGGTCGGCGTCCATGGTGAACTTGGTGCGACGCCAATCGGGACTCGCTCCAAGCACGCGCTGCTGCATCGCGATGCGACCGCCGCTCTCGGCCTTCCATTTCCACACGCGCTCGACGAACGCTTCGCGACCGAGATCGTGGCGTGTCTTGCCTTCGCGCTGCAGTTGGCGCTCGACCACGGTTTGCGTGGCGATGCCCGCGTGGTCGATGCCTGGCTGCCACAACGTGTTGTGCCCGAGCATGCGGTGATAACGAATGAGCGCGTCCTCGAGAGTGCAGCGCTGCGCGTGACCCATGTGCAGACTGCCCGTCACGTTCGGTGGAGGCATGGGAATCACATAAACAGGCCGTTTGCTGCCGGGATCGTCATGCGCGTCGAACACGCCGCTCTTTTCCCAGTGGTCGTACCAACGCGACTCGACCAGGGCCGGGTCGTAGGGCTTCAGCAAATCCGGACGCTCGCTCATGGCTGCCTCGCAATAACACGGACGCGCGCCCGCCCGCAGCCCGACCATGCCTACTGCTTGGTCAATGTGAACACGGTCGTCGCGCTCTTGCCGTAGTCGAAGAGCATCACGCCCCCGTCCCATGCGGAGAACGGCGAGTCTTTCGCGCGCAAGTCACTTGGGCACAGCACATCGCGATGAAGCGTGGTTCCGTTTGGGGTAGCGACAAGAGTCACCCGCCTGCTCGTGTCGAGGAACTGCCAAAGACCATCTTGCGAAAACTCGTGCACCTCACGCCGACTCGGCAATGTCGGCGGAGACGCGTCGAGTGCAACATACACAGAGGTGTCCGTGAGAAAATACCGACCTGCCCCGATGCTCCCACCGGTTGGCAGCGGAGCGTCTGCATCGAAGAGTGCGTGATCAGTCGCCACTGGCGCGTCGAGCAGGAGTGCGTTGCATGGAGAAGCATCTGGACCGATGGCATCCGCGCGAACGTCCATCTGCGCGTCGGGTGATGACGAAGCATCGTTCGGCGTCACGGGATCGCCACCGCAAGCATTGAGAGCGAGCGCGATCACACAGGATCGCCCGCGCATGGCTGAAATCAGCCTTCTTTGGTGAGTCGCGCGATCTCTTCTCGGATCATGGTCTCAGCGAGTTGAGGAACGACTTCCCACACGACTCGCTCGACGACTTCGCGCGAAAGAGCGAGCACCGCGTCCGCTTGTGCAGGCGACAGTCCTAGATCGCCCAGCTTGCTCGAGAGGTGACCATTGACCGATGCGCTGATCGTCGGAGATGCAACACGCGCGGGCGGCGCCGCAGGAGGCGAAGGAGCCGCTGGTTTCGGCGGTGGTGGTGCAGCTGCAGCCACTGGCGGGGGAGGCAATGGAGCGGATCCCTCGGGAGGGACGCCCAGCGGAAACATGAGCGTCGCCGATCGCGAAGGGGCTGGCCCTGGCGAAAATCTGGGAGGGGATGCAACGGGGGCAACAGGCGGCGCAGGCGGTGAAGCCGCGGCTTTGCTGAGTTGAGGCATCGCACCCGCAGGCGTGGGAGGAGGCGCGGCCACCGGGGCAGGCGGAGGAGCGACCGCAACGGGAGCGGGAGTCGTGACCGCAGGACCCGATGCTTCTTTCGTCGACAGCAGCTTTTTGACCTTGTCGATCATCTGCTGCGTGTCGAACGGCTTGTCCATGAAGTCGTCCGCACCCGCCTCTTTGCCTTTTGCTTGATCGTAGGGGGCATAACGGCTGGACAAGAGAACGAGCACCGCTGCAGGCAATCGGCGCCGGATTTCCTTCGCGAGGGCGTAACCATCGCCATCGATTGTCGCGTCCACGAGCACAACGCGTGGGCTCTCACTGACTTTGGC